>NZ_JBHSRF010000031.1:0-91947 GCF_042658925.1 Sphaerisporangium aureirubrum | reverse complement strand
AGGCGCCGCTTGGCCTCACGATCGAGCGGGGGGTTGGGGTTGGACATAGATGGTCTCCGTAGTCGCCGGAGACCCAGGTGTCAACGATGTCCGTCAGGTTTAGAAGAGTTGTCCCTGATGGTGATGAAGAACTACCCGTCCGAGTTCAAGGCCGACGCGGTGGCGTTGGTGCTGTCGAGGCCGGACCGGACGATCACGTCGGTCGCGCGGGATCTGGGGGTCAGCCGCGAGACGCTGCGGGTGTGGGTACGAGCCGCGCAGGCTCGGGGTGAAGGCGGGCAACGAGCGGCCGGCGGGGTGGGGCCCGGCAAGAACACCTCGGCCGGGCACCTACCCTCGGACGACGTGCTGGAAGAGGAGAACAAGCAGCTCAAGGCGCGGATCCGGGAGCTGGAGCAAGAGCGGGACATCCTGCGTAAGGCGGCCAAGCTTTTCGCGAACGAGACGAACTGGTGAACCGCTTCCAGTTCGTTGAGGATCACAAGGCGCTCTACGGGGTGAAGCGGTTGTGCCGGGTGCTGCAGGTGTCACGCTCGGGCTTCTACCGGTGGCTGAAGGGCGCCGCTGCGCGGCTGGCCCGCCGCCAGGCCGATGAGCAGCTGGCCGAGCAGGTACGCAGGATCCATGCCGAGCATGACGGCACCTACGGCTCGCCCCGGGTGACGGCCGAGCTGCGCGCGGCCGGGATCGTGGTCAACCACAAGCGGGTGGAGCGGGTGATGCGCGAGCACGGCATCGCCGGCCTGCGGCTGCGCAGAAAGGTCCGCAGCACCGTCCCGGAGCCGGACGCCTCCCCGGTGCCGGACCTGATCCAGCGCGACTTCACCGCCGAGCGGCCGGACACCCGCTACGTCGGCGACATCACCTACCTGCCCGTGGGTGGTGGCCGGTTCCTCTACCTGGCCACCGTGGTGGATCTGTGCTCTCGCCGGCTGGCGGGCTGGTCGATCGCCGATCACATGCGCACCGAGCTGGTCGTCGACGCGTTGCAGGCCGCGGCGCATACCCGGGGCGGCCGTCTGGACGGCGCGGTGTTTCACAGCGACAACGGGGCCCAGTATTGCTCTGGGGAGTTCGCGCGGGCCTGCCGCCGGCTCGGCGTCACCCGCTCGCGCGGCACGGTCGGCACCAGCGCCGACAACGCCGCAGCCGAGTCCTTCAACGCGACCCTCAAGAGGGAGACCCTGCAGGGCGCTTCCAGCTGGCCCGACGCCCGCACCGCACGCTTGGCCGTCTTCGGTTGGATCACCCGCTACAACACGGTCCGACGGCACTCCAGACTCGGCCACCTCAGCCCAATCGCCTACGAGAAGACGACAGATAGTCTGAAGCCTGCCGCCTGAAATCGGTGTTCACGTTCATGGGGGAAGCCCCAAGGCCAGGTAAGTTAAGGTTTCTCGGCTGCTGGCAAACGCGCGAGTTCTGAGGACGTGGGAACGGAGATCCAGTAGAACGGTGATCTTCTACAACCAGCCGTCGAAGAACTGGATCTCCGTTGCTTGCCGAGTATGCCAGCTCTGCTGTTTCCCGCGCTGTCGAGACGGGCTCCTCGCTCCGCTCAGCAGTCGAGAGATTGTTCGCTCCGGGGCATTTGGGGGAGCTGACCGCGCTCGTGCCGTTCGAGCTCGTCGATGCGGTCCTTGAGGAAACCTCCACCGTGCAACGCCGTCTGCGCGCTCTGCCGTCGCGTGTGGGGGTCTACTTCCTGCTGGCGATGTGCCTGTTCCCTGAGGTCGGCTACCTGCTGGTCTGGCAGAAGCTGACGGCCTCACTGGCGACCCTGCCGGTCGTGACGCCCACCGCTAAAGCGCTGCGTGACCTGCGCCGCAGAGTTGGCAGCGCGCCGATGCAGCGCCTGTTCGAGGTGCTAAGCGGACCGCTGGCCCAGCCCACGACGCCCGGAGTACGGTTCGGTGCCTACCGCACGGTCTCCTTTGACGGCTGCAGCTCACTCAAGGTGCCCGACACCATCCGTAACCGGGCCTGGCTGGGCAGCCCCGGCCATGGCGGCTATCCCCTGCTGGAGCTGATGACACTCGTCGAGACCGGAACCCGGGCCCTGATCGGCGCGGTCTTCGGCCCCACCGGCGAGGGCGAGAGTGGCTATGCCCGGCGCCTGCTGCACCTGCTGAAGCCGGGCATGCTCGTGTTATGGGACAAGGGCTTCGACGGTAACGCCTTCCTCGCCCAGGTCAGCGCCACCGGTGCCCAGGTGCTCGGCCGGCTGCGCAGCAACCGGCGCACCCCCATCCTGGCCACCCTCACCGACGGCTCCTATCTGTCGGTGATCGGCACCTTGCAGATCCGCGTCATCGAGGCCCGCATCACGGTGACCTGCACCGACGGCACCACCTTCACCGGTACCTACCGCCTGGTCACCACCTTGACCGATGCCCGCCGCTACCCGGCCGCCGCCCTGGTCCGGCTCTACCACCAGCGATGGGACCACGAGTCCGCCTACTACGCGCTCCGCCACACGATCATGCAAGGACGGATCCTGCGCTCAGGCGACCCCACCGGCCTGCAGCAGGAGATGTGGTCGGTGCTCACGCTCTATCAACTCCTACGCACCGTGATGGTCGACGCCGCCGAGTCCCGGCCCGGCACCGACCCCGACCGCTGCAGCTTCTCCATCGCCCTGCACACCGCCCGCGACCTGGTCATTCAACCTGGCGACAACCCAGGTAACGCCATCGGCCCGGTCGCAACCATCGGGCATCGCGTCCTGGCGGCGCTGCTGCCACCCCGCCGCCCACGCGTCAGCACCCGCAAGGTCAAATCACCCATCTCCCGATACAACGAGCGGATCAACGACGGCCGGCCCGTCCACAGCCGCACCATCACCGACCTCGACATCACCCTCCTGCCACCCCCACCCACGCTGCCTTCCGCGTCCCGAGACGAGCGGCCCATGACCACGGCCGACCGCCGCAGACAACAACAAGCCCTGGCTCTCCTTCACCAAGACCCCAACCGCCCCTGGAAGGCCCGTGACATTGCCCAACACCTCGGCGACGTCACCCTGAACACGATGTACCGGCAGCTATCACGCTGGGCCGCCAGCCGACTCATCCGCAAGATCAAGCCAGGCCTCTACACCGCCGAACCGAACTCCACAGCACCCTTGCCAACAGCCCAGAAACCTTAACTACCTGGCTTTGGGGGAACGCCCGTGCCAGGCCACGGTCCTGCGAAAGCGCATGGTGCCGATCCGCTCGCCCTCCTGCCGGGGGACCGCCTCGCCGTGGCGATCGTGGCTGGCGGAGTGCTCGTTGACCCAGGCCGTGAACTTCTCCACCCGGTTGGCCATCGTGACCACGGCCAGCGACCGGCCGGTGCGCAGGTCCGGGGAGCAGGGGTCGTGGATCTCGGCGGCGAACAGCAGTCTGGGCCTGGCGATGCGCTCCAGCATGCGGATCGCGGTGACCACCTGCGGGATCGCGACCCAGCCAGCCTTGCGCAAGACCCCGGCCGACAGGTGGTTGCCGTGCTCGTCGCGGGCGGTATTGAACACGCGGCCGTAGATCAGGTAGCGCTTGGCCGCGCCGTCGGCGACGGCGGTGGCGGGTTCTGGTTCGGGGCAGCAGCCGCTCTCCAGTCCCAAGATTACTGGTGCAAGGTACTTATTCCGAACATGCACTGTTCCCTGCCAGGAGTCCTGGGCACTACTCAGCGAGCACGACTGCCTCGGTCTCGTGGAGACGCGTAAATCGTAGGTGAGGTCTCGGATGCGTTCCTATGCTTCAGGCCTCAAACGGAGCATCGGGTCGCCACCTTGCAGCCAGATGCCGTATGCAGCTCCCAACGAGAAACCTCTACGTGATGGTCGCTACCGTAACCAAATGGATCATCTAGGTTAGCCAATTGCCGGATGGAGCCGAATCCCGCGGGTCCTGGTGTCTCGCATCTGTCAGTTCCCATCTCATGCCCGACGCAAATGAGCAGGGTTCTGGTGGGTAAGAGTCACATCACTCGGACGCTGGTATCCAAGCGACCGGGTGTGTGCTAGGAGTAGCAGATTCGCTGACGATCGTTCAAGAGGAAGCATGGCCGCAGCACTCAACTGGACCTGGCTGCTGAGCGGGCCCGAGCCTTCCGGCAGCCCGCTCGCGGCCATCCAAGCTAGTACTTCCACGCGGGAGCGGGATCAAGTGCTGGACGGGCTAGCGGAGCAGGCCTTGGGCGACGATCTCTCGGCGCTGAACCTTTATGCCGCAGGGCTTGCATGTGCTGGCTACATCGATCGCGCCAGGGAGGTGTGGGGACGTGTGCCGGAAGATGCACCCGAGGCGATTTGGGCCGCCATAAATCTTGCGACGTGCCAGATGCGGGATGGGCAATTCGATGCCACAGCTCGGATGCTCCTGGAGTGCCAGGGCCGCATCGAGGAAGGGACTGCTCTGCGGCAACTGATTGAGCGACGCCTCGGCGAATTGGGCGAAGCGTGGGCCCGGAGGGAGCGGGAGAGGCGACTGATGGAGCTGCGGTCAGCCGCCATCCGAGAAAGGATTGAGCGGGGCCTCGTATATTTGGAAGAACTCAAGGACCTAGTGCGGATCGTCGGCAGGCTTATGCAAATACCGGACAGCGGCCTGACGAGCCGGGACGTGCTAGCCGCTGCCGAACTCGTCCACGCTAGCGCACCGGCTGATCCGGAAGGGCTGGAGTTTCTGGCGCTAGGGCTCCTGACCTGCGAGGAACACGACAGAATTCCCGAGGTATTGTTGGAGTTGGAGCAGAAGGCGCCGCATTCTCAAATTCTGGCGCAGCTGCGTAAATCACGGACCGAACCGGATAATAAGAAAGGTGTAGCAAAATACCTGACGTCAAGGAAAGAGGCCATCGATAAGGCAACGGAAGGTGATCTCGAAGCTGAAGCAGAACTGCGGTTCGGCCTGCAAATCTTCCCGAACGACGTCGAAGCTAGGGTCGCACTTCTCTTTGGCGCCTTCAATCGAGGCGATTTGTTGGAGACAAGACATATAGCTGATGAGCTAGCTGCAGATTCGGCAGCAGGATACTACACGCATGTACATGTGGCCCAGTTCTACTGGCATTTGGGTGAGCATGACGCAGCCAAGCATCATTTTTTGACGGCATTTCGACTTGCCGAGAATGAAGCAGACCGTGACAGCGTCCGGGAAGCGATACGTGCCGTGGGTGCGTGGAAGTCAGAGGCGGATGATTCGTGACCAGTGGCGAAATTGAACGGAAGCTAGTACTCGAGATCATGTCTGCATGGTCGATTCAGTACGTTGAGGATCTTGTAGCAAAGAACGCGAGTCGGGTCGATCTGGACTTGCTGGTTCAGGAACTGATGTCCCTGGAGCAGGGCCTGCGAGTGGAAGGTCGCGTTGCTGAAGCTGCCGTTGCGAAGTTCCATATCGAATTCATCGGCGAGTTTCGTCCACTTCTAGCCGCAGACCAATCAGCTAAGAGTGCTGGCCGGGACGCCTATTCATCTACCGTCGATGCCAAGTCCCGCCTTTCGATGGAACTAGAAGCGGCTGAGCTCTCTGAACGAGGCGAACTGGACACGGCATTGGCCGTTCTGCAACGAGCCGACGACATACCTGTGCCCGAACCGGAGGCGATTCCCCGCGTTGCTTGGTTGCGGATGAGGATCGCACACGAATTGCGTGAGGCGAGAAGGTGTAGGGAAGCGCTAACGGTTCTGGATGGCGCCCAATTCTATGGTGGCAGCGGGGGAAGGATTGCGCTTATGGCGCATGTCACTCGTCTGCGAATCCATTTCCATCGCTTGCGCGGTCTCATACTAGACGACATAGGTGCTTACGATCAGGCACGAGCCTCCTTTGGAGTGGCGCTGGACGCCGCGCGGGCTAACCGTGACCGAGAGGCCGAGTGCCAGTCATACACCGATCTCGCCGCATCATATGGTAAGTCGGGACGGGGTCGGGAGGAGCTGCGCGAGTTTCGGCGAGTCCTTTCAATCGTTGAGGCTATGGGGTCCCGCCGGGGCATGGTCAGCGCCCTCAACAATCTGGGTAACGCCTACGAATCGCTTGGAGACGATTCCGCGGCGTCGAGTTGCTTTCGGCGCGCTTTGGAATTGATGGAAGAACTCGGAGCTATGGGGATAAGCGCAGTTATCGCGCAGATTGGGCTGGGTCATATCGAGCAGCGAAATGGGCGAGATGCCGAGGCTTTTGAGTGTTACCAACAGGCGATGATCCAGCTATTGGCCACTAGTGAGGATGATATACCAAAAGGGCTGATCATGCTCTTGCCTCTGATTCAAGACCTTGACGAGGGAAGTCAAGGGCTTCTAGAAATGGTTAAGATCTATCGTGAGGCACTGGGTTCTAAATATGATGGAGACTGGAACTTACGTATGGCATTTGTTATTGCTCAAGCTAAAGAGCTTCAAAAAGATAACCATTTCGAGGAAGCGATACGTATTCTGTGGGAACTTATGCGCGAAGTCGAGCAGAACGTTTCGGATGTACATCTAAAAATGATGGTGACCACTAAGCTTGTAAATACCCTTTTGGCCTGGACTGGCTATCCAGAGGCGATGCAGGACGCGTTCGAAATCCTCTGGAATGCTCGCTGCCACCTTGTCAATAACTTCATGGATGGATCAATTTATGGGGCAGAATTAGTCGATATACCAGCTCAGATGCAGCAGCATAGAATTATCTACGACAAGCTAATTGAGCTGCTAGTCGATCACGGTCCGGTGTTGCGTCTCCCCGACCCGTCATCGCACCTTGAACTCGCATTCAACTTGCATGAAGAGTACAAGACGCAGACTGGAGGCGCATCTATCGGGCCGAGGACCCCAGCGACCTTCCATGAACTACGTGACTATCTTCGCGCTCACCCGGACGCGGCCCGGTGCGCTTACCTCTCTTACTACTGCGGATTCAGCGAGACGACTGCCTTCATCTATATCCCAGAGACCGACCAGCTTGCGGCAGTCCGCACACCGCTCAGCGAACGGGCCTTGAAGGAGGCATCCGAACGACTGCGGCGTACGTTTGATGGCGATCAGGAAGCATTCCCGCCACTCGGACCATTGCCCGTAAGACGGCCCTGGCGACGTAGCCTCACATTTTTTGAAAGCCTGGCACCTGGAATGCTGGCCGCACTGCCGTACGCAACTGGGCGTGAGTTGCTTTGTATCGCGGCTGACGGGCCGATACATGATCTGCCACTGCACGCTCTTCCTCTGCCTGAGGATGGCCGTGCCCTGGTCACTCAGCACGCCATCGTCCAGGTGGGGAGTGCAACTGCCCTACTCAAATTGGCAGGGCAGCCTCCCGCACGGGCAGGTTCGAAGGCCTACGCCGCAGGAGTCGCCGCGCGAGAGGACATCGACCCCAACCGGCTGGAGCGAGACGTCGAACTCCTTGTTCATGATCGAGATTGGCAGGTAACCCAGGATACAGGTCCGCGCGCAACCGTGGACGCAGCGATTGCCGGGCTGAGCCAATCTTCGATTGGTCATCTGGCGGGCCACGGCTGGTTCGACACTGTGGAGCCCATGGATTCCGGGGTATTCCTCGCGTACAAGGGAGAGCGCCCCACCAAGTACCCGTACACCGTTGAAGTGCGCACCCGCCTCGACCACCTGCTGACCGCTCGCCGGTTGGCCCGTGAAGGGCTGCGGCTCGACCTGTTGACGCTGAGGGCATGCTCGACCGCACGTCGGGACGCCTACAGCGCGGGTTACCTGGAAGGGATAGTTCACGCACTGCTTCACTCGGGGATACGCAGCATCGTGGCCACGTTGTGGGATGTGGATGACGCGAGCTCACGCAGGCTCTATACGGACTTCTACCGCCATCTATGGGGCGGGGCAAACAGCCTAGGAAAGCCGCCGTGGCAGGCGCTCTGGCATGCTCAACGCGCCATGCTTGAGCACCCGACCGAGCCGTGGGAGTCCCATCCGTACCACTGGGCAGCTCTGACCCTGTTCGGAATTTGGAGAGACACATGACCGCGGCAAACATCGCGGAGCTCGACGACCGCACCGTCATCCGTGCATTGCAGGAGGTGACCGAGGAACTTGCAGCAACGGCCGGGCTCGCCATTGCGACCAAAGACAGCGATGAGGCCCAGGCCTTGTTGGCAGCCCTACTCGAGGAAGGCGAGCTCAGCGACTCAGCACCGCTGGCCCTGGCCATGCCATGCCAATATGCGGCTGCACGCCGAGTTCTAGTTGCCCTTGCCGAGAACCCGGCAACCGGGTGTGTAACCGATTCGGTGCTAGCAGACCCACCATCCGACACTCGACTGGGTACGGAACTTGCCGCACCTGCCATTGTCGTGCTAGCCGCGGTTGTGGTATGGCTGCAAACGAAGGTCGATATCCGTATCAAACGGAAAGATGGCAAGACGGAGTTCGAGTTCCGTGTGGCTAAGGAAGCGGCGTCCGCGGGACTACTGAAAGACATCGTAAAAACGATCGTTCAGTTCTGGACTGGACCACCTCAGCCCTGACGCTGCGTCCTGACCTTTGTCCATTTTCGTCGGGTGTCAATGGCCATTTAGTGCGGGTTCTGGCACAAAGTCCGTGATTTTCATGATCCCAGCAGGACTCGACGGCGTAGAAGGTCGAAGTTGGCGCGCCCGTACATCTGCCTCTTGATCGCTTCGATCCGGCAGACCGCGCCCTCCACCGCGCCGCTGCTCCAGGTCAAGGTGGGCCCGTTGCGTACCGCGTCGTAGTCCTTGACCAGGCCATCGGCGAAGCCGTGTAGCTGGGAGATCCCGCTGGCTCGCGCTGCGGTGATCCACGCGTCCAGATGCTGTCTGAGCTGGGAGAAGAAATCCCCCGACGACCCGACCGCTGAGAATCATCGCCACGCAGGCTCGGGGTCACGGCTTCGAGCCCGCTGTGGCTACGCCGTTTCCACGGTGCTCCGTGAATCACGGACACTGATTTGAAGGCTCTCTATATGTCGGGGATGGCACCGTCGTAAGGCTGCGCCAAAACATATGAGAATTTCCCTGGGCAGGGATGAACTCCAGCGGATGCTAGGTATGGACGATCACCTGGAGAACGCTGTTGGCAGTATCCATCGCATACACCTCGGCGCAGGCCAGCAGATGTAGCTGGTCTTCGGAGACGCGAGCTTTGGAAACGCCGGGCTGGACGATGGTGATGGTGAACTTCGGTTCCAGCAGTGGTGCGCGCTGGGCGAGCTCATGAAGCGTTTGGTCTGTTCCCTTTTCCAGTCCAAACCGGCCGCTGGCTCGGCGTTGGCCTTCGCGGCGGATCAGATTGGCGAAGAGGCGGCTTGGGCGATGTCTCCATTTGGTGGATTTGTGGACCTGGCCGCACACCTCGTACAGATCGTCGATTCGAGCGCTGGGGACGCCGGAGTGGGCGTATTTGCAGTGGACGAGGTTCACATGGAGTTGGCTGTCCTCGATGCGGGCGGCCACGATGTCGGCGACCTCCCCCGGGCCGTCGTCGTCGATGACGAGGTCCCAGTCGGCGATGCTGAGCAGGTGCTGAATGGTCCGGGCCTGGATTGATGTGGGATCGCGGTTGACGCCCTGGGATTCCTTGCGGAGGTTGATGCCGGTCCAGTCGATTGTCAGGAGCCGTTCGGGGCTGAAGGGGGCCACGGCTCCTGCTGGGCGGATGAGGAGCATGTCCGGTTCGAGGATGGCTTCGTCCTCGAAGAGAATCCGTAGACCGTGCTGATTGAGGTATTCACTGAAGGGTTGGGCCTTGCGGCTCGTCTCGACCGTTGGCTCGGGACCGTCGCAAGTGAAGCTGGCATGGCCGCCTGCGATGGTGATCTGGTAGTCGACGCTCCAGTGTGGCGTGTGCAGGGTGAATCCGATCGGGCCTTCGCGGGTGAAGGTGGTGACGGTGAGGTCGGTGTCGATGATCGGCCAACTGAAGTTACCGCGTTTGATCTCGACGCTTGGGTTGGTGTCGAGGAAGAACTGGATCGGCCATTCCAGGGCCAGCGGAACGAGTTCGGGACGTTCCTCGACCTCGGTGGGGATGATGAACCCCTTGAGAACGTCGGAAGGATCGACGGTCTCATCGGTGAGTTTGGCGCCGACCTCGTCGCACCAGTCGATCCAGCGTTTGAGCGTGGGTGCCACGCCGTAGTTCCAGACACGACCTTTGAGGGAGGCACCGACGTTGACGCGTTCGCCTCCTTCGTAGCCGCTGACGAATATGTTGGTCTGGCTCTTGTTGCGCTTTTCTGCCTCGGGATAGTCGAGTAAGACATCGGCGCCGACCGCGAGTTGGAAGCGGCGGCTGCGGTTGCGGGCATCGAGAGTGCCGACATTGGTCGGCACGCACCTTCGGATCTTCGCCATGATCCGGTAGACGGCTGATCCCCTGATGATGGCGGCATCCGGGCCGCCGATCTCTTGGGCGAGTTCTTTGTGGACGCTGTCGGTGTTGGAGCTGTTGATGTAGAGCAGCCCGTGCGTGCTGTCCCAGTACACGATGTAGAGATCGTGCGTGATGTCCTCAAGGCTTTTCACCGTGCCCCAGGCGACGGGTGTTCGCTCCCGCGCGACGAGCCAGGCGACCCGATCTCGTTCGTTGATCGCGACAGGGTGGGTCAGGAGTCGGTCGCCGAAGAACGGCGAAAGCACCTCAGGCTTCCAGCGCAGTGTGGGAGTTCGGTAGACGACGGCGCTCATCCGCGGTGCGATGTTTCGAAGCGAGACCTCATCAGGCAGGCTGGCGAAGGCCTCTTCGAACTCGCTGAGTTCTTCCTGCTCGCCTACCGCGCGTGCGGAGAGGACCTCGATGACGTCGTTCCAGTCGGCATCTTCGGCGTACAGCTTCTTCAAGTTCTCGTCGAACTGGATCTCGGCGCGGTTGACGACGACGGTCGCCGTCCCGATCGAATTTCCGGCCACGCGAGCGAACCGGCCGATGAACTGCAGCGTGATGCCGAGACTCTTGTGCTGGTCATGAATCGCTGCGACCTTGAGCGCGGGAAGGTCGAAGCCCTCCCCAAGCATGTCGACGCACACGACGATCTTGCTGGTTCTGGCGTGTAGTGCCTCCAGCGCGGCTTTCAGGTCTGTCTTGCGGCCATTGCTGTGCAAAATGACGGGTTTCAGGTCAGGCGCGAGCTCTTGGTAGAGCGGCAAGACCTCTTCAGCGCGGCCGATGCGGTTGACCCGGGCCATGAGCAGGTGATCGTAACCAGCGGCCAGGTCCTCGCGAAGCAGTTCGACAGCACGAGTCGCGACTGCTCGGTCAGGCTCGAACAGGTCGACCACGGGAGCATATTTGATCTTTGAGAAGTAGCCTTGCTGGTATGCATCCTTCAGGGCAAAACTGAACACGGATCGACCGCCGAGATCGGCGCCGTCGTTGCGGAAAGGGGTGGCCGTGAACTGGACCACGCGCTTCCCGTTGAATTGATCGCGAATCTCGCGCCAGGTCTGCGCGGCCACGTGATGTGCCTCATCGATGAACAAATGTGTACAAGCCCTGGTCAGGGCATCTCGTGCCGCTGGGGAGAAATGCCTCATGACGGCCGGCGTTGCCACGATCACATTGCAGTGCGTCGCGAACTCGTGAGCCAAAACGGGATCTTGCATTCCGCGTTTGACCCGCCCCACGATCGGCTTGAGGGCTGACTCGGCAACGATGCCGAGGTCCTGCAGCAACCCCAGTCCTTCGAACTTGTCCGCGATCTGGTCTCGCAAGGCGTCGGAGGGAACGATCACCAGCAGGCGCTCAACTCGCCCGGCCACCAGCAAGGCAACCATTGTCTCGGTCTTGCCTGTCCCCGTGGGCATGACGACCGTGGCGGGCTGAGACCGTCTTGAGGCCCAGTGACCTAGAACCGCGTGTACGGCTCCAAGCTGCGGCTCGCGCAAGCCGGCCACGCCCCGCTGCAAGTCTTCCTGGCGAAACCGGAAAGCTTCATCGAACGAGGCGAGGACTTGGGCGGGATGCACTTGCTCGGCCTCATCGTCTGTGGCCGTGCGGTGCCAGCCTGCGTTGCCTGCGATATCGCAACGCTTGAACCGCCTACCAGGGAGACCTACTCCCATAACGCCTCGCACGAACTAGTACCACACGAACCCATTCAGAATCACGCGTTGGCAACTCTATCAGCAGTCCGCGGCTTACCTCTAAGAACTTATGTATCATAGTTCCGATTCGAGGCGTATCGCAGGAATCGACCGCTTATTGACGATCTGTGTCTAGACGTTGTGTGACGGCTAGCCATCGTCCCGGTTCACGTCATGTGCTGATGGTGAGATCATCATGGTGCCGCCGGGATGGCGGGCCTATTTAAAGACACATCAAGCGGATCAAGTATCCCGATGCAAGGCTAGGGGGGCGTCGGCTCCGTCTGTTATTCAGTCCGATCCTTCCCGCATCCTGGCCACGATCACGATCGGCTCACACGCATTCGGCGGTGGGCCCTCTCGGATCAATGCAGAGAGCCCGGGGAGATCTGGGACAAGGGGTTGCTGTTGAGCTCATCATGAGCCCGCGGTGTCATGTCCTGCCGAGTAAGGTGCGTCCCTTGTCGAGCTTCTGTTCTCCGAGAGCCCTGCGACTGGTTCCGCACTTGGTGCTCCCGACATCTCCGTCTGCTTGCGAGAATTTGGAAAGACACTGTGGCGTGGGATCACCTCGGCATAGGGACCCGGTCACGGGCCGGTTGTACGGACGGCCTTAGGTGCTGGCGGTGTCATAGACGCAACACGTGAAGGCTATCGGGGTGAGATTACTCCGCGTGACGGCCCGTGATGGGTGTGTGGGCTCGTATTGGGCTCGAATGTTCCGGCACGATCCGGCACAGGCCGGCACCACGTGGCACGAAAATCAGCGGTTTCGCGGACGAAGCGGCACGAAGCGGCACGCCCTGACACCGTTCGGCACCCGCTACGGCGCTTGCCCGCTTGACTCTTAATCAGCGGGTCCGGGGTTCGAGTCCCTGGCGGCGCACTCATCTGATCAGGGCCGATGTCTGCTACAGGCATCGGCCCTGATCTTTGGTGGGGTCGTGGTGGGGCCAGGCTGGGCCGTATCTGCGTGCGCAACCTGCAGGAATCAGTTAGCGGTTCGACGCGTGCGACGTGTTCGGGGGTGTGCGGGGCGGCGGGGACTTCGAGCACCTGGCGCGCATCGTCCGGCTTTCAAGATGAGCTGGGCGACGTCTTCGGCGGCTTTGTGGGCGACTTCGGGGACCACGCTGATGTAGGTGTCGGCGGTCAGGACGATGCTGGAGTGGCCGAGCTGGTCTTGGATCACCTTTAGATCCGCGCCGGCTTGCAGGGCGAGGCTGGCCGCGCCGTGCCGCAGATCGTGCAGGCGGATCGGTGGCAGTCCGGCGGCGGTTATGAGTTCGGTGAGGGTGCGGGTGAGGTGATCGGGGTTGACCGGTCCGCCGTACCGGTTGGTGAAGACCCATCTTTGGCTGGGGTGTCCGAGGCGGGTGAGTTCGGCCTGTTGAGCGGAGCGGTGGCGGCGTAGTGCGGTGACCGTGGTGTGGTCCAGGGCGATGGCTCGGCTGCTGGAGCCGGTCTTGGGTGGGCATTGCAGTACTTGGCCGCCCAGGCGCTGGAGCTGCTGGCAGATCATGGCGATGCCGCCGCCTAGGTCGATGTCGCACCAGCGCAGTCCGGCGGCCTCGCCCCGGCGCAGACCGCGTAACGCGATCAGATGAAACGCCGCGTATAGCCGGTGGCTGCGGCTGGCGTGCAGGAAATGGGCGGTCTGGGCGGCGGTCCACACCGCGACCGCGGGCCGAACCCCCGTCCGCTCGAATTCGGCGATGCGCTCGGGGGTCCAGACCACGGCGCGGGGCCGCCGCGCCGGTGGGAGTTCGATGTAGCGGGCCGGGTTGTCGGCGATGAGCCGGTCACGGATCGCGCCGTTGAGCGCCGCGCGCAATGTGGCGTGGATCCGGGCCAAAGTGGCCGGGCTCAGCGGCCGGCCGAGCGCGGCGTGGCGCCGGCTGATGGTGGTGAACATGGCCTGGATGTCGGCGGGACGCAGATCGGCCAGGGTGATGTGACCCAGGTGGGGCAGCAGTGGCCACATGTGTTCGGTGTAGCTGCGCCGCGTTGCTGGGCGCAGAGACACCCGGGAGGCCAGCCATACCTGAAGCCACCGCCCGAGGGTCACCGTGGCGGCCGAGAAGCCGGACCTGCCGGTGCACGTACCTGCGCGAGTGCCCGAGCAGCGGCCTGCTTGCTGGGGAAGCCACCACGTCGGATCCGCTGACGGCGGCCGTTGAGCCCGGGCGGGATGTCCACTGCGTAATACCGGCTGCCGTGCCCGCGCTCACCCAGGCGGCGACAGGCAGGTCCCAGCTGCTTGCCCGTGACACGGTCACGGCACCCGCACCGCTTGCTGATGGTCCCCTTGCTTTTCACCCTCATCCTCCTGGTTCACGTGACTGGTCACACGTGAGGATGAGCGCCACATGCACAACCGTCGAGGCATCAGACAAAGAGATGAGAAGCCAAGCAACGACCTATATCACGTCAAAGTAGCCTAGTCAGCAACTACTCGGTGCGCGGCGCGTGGTGTGAGTAGCGCCCCTTCCCTCGACCTCAGGTCAAGTCTCCGGAGACTGGGGGAAGCTCACCTCGTGTTTGGCGGCGACCAGCGCGGCTTCATCGTTGAGGACGGTCCAGTGCTCGACCAGCTCATCCATCGCGAACAGCGAATGCTCCATGGCTACAGATCCGACTAAACCGGCCTGTCATTACATAGCGCTCAGGACAGATTGCTTACCGCATTTGGCGGCCGGTGTCACACCGGTTAACGGCACCCCATCCTCGCCCGCCGCGAGCGCGGCGAAGCCATCCGCACCATCGCCACCGGCGTGAAGGTCTCCCTCGGCGCCGTCCACAAGACCCTCACCGACGCCAAGATCACCTTGTAATCCGGCCTCCAGGCAACGGGAGCTGACGATGACCGCCCGGCCCTTGCACGAACAGACGAAGTCGGAGGCGACGGTAGAGGAGGTCCAGCGGCAGATCGCCGCGGGAACACGGGCCTCGAAACTATACCTGGACAATCGGGTCGCCCAAGGCCACACCACAGCGGAGCGGGCGGCCGCCCTCATGGAAAAAGCCCATCGCCGCGGCGCCGAAATCCCGGGGCTGACCAAACTCGCCGCCGGGACCCGCCCCGACCAAACCGCGCGGCGAACCCCGAACTCCTAGCCCTCATAGCGGCAAGCCAGACCGATAGAGCAGCCGTGGCACACCGCGGCGGCCGCTGGCGCGCGACGAATCGCCGCCAACGCCAAGGGCCTGCAGGTGCCTTTGGTCGTCCCCGCGGCCGGGCCAGCCCCGGCCGGGCCAGCCCCGGCCGGTGGCAGAGATGCGGCATTCCCGCTGGTCGCGGCGCCGCCGGGAGACCACCGCGTCCGGCATCGAAAATCTATGCTCGCCGAAGTAGACATTCGCAGCCGCTGAGGCTAATGTTTCTCACATCGCAAGGACGGATCGACCGGGCGGCGGAAGTACGAGCACCACGATGAACTGCCCGGAGCAAGACGAAGTGGATTGACGGCAGAAGGTCGGACGTGAGGGGCCAGTGCAGTGCTGGGGGTCCTGATCGTGGACGCGCTGCCGCAGTGAAGTCGGACAGTAGGTCGCGAAGATAAGAGTTGAAGGGAGTGTTGAACGCCATCGGGATCGCCCGTTGCTGGCTGTGTCTCGCCGCTCGGGTACCGCAGTTCCACAGATAGGCAGGTGGTCTTCGGTCACGCATTCGCGATCCCCGCATCACCGCCGGACAGCACGGCGGACGCGGAAACAGTGAACCGGCCAGATGGCCGGTAGATGGTGTTGAACTCTTCGGGGCCCCGGCGCGACAGGCGTCGGGGCCCCCCGTGCGCGCATAGGAAAGGAATGTATGGCTCAACCTCGCTCGGCCGCCGGCGGAGACACGCTCACTCCCGGCAGGATCGCGGACACAGCCGAACCCAAGACCGGATCGGCGGCCGAAGACCGGTTCGAGGACCGGCTCGACGATGAGGACTATCCCGCCTACAGCATGGGCTCGGCCGCCGAAATGCTCGGTGTCACCCCAACATTCCTGCGGGCGCTGGGCGCCGCCAAACTGATCGAGCCGCTGCGCTCCAGCGGCGGCCATCGCCGCTACTCCCGCTACCAGCTGCGCCTGGCCGCGCGCGCCCGCGAACTCGTCGACCAGGGCACCCCGGTGGATGCCGCCTGCCGCATCATCGTCCTGGAAGACCAACTCGCCGAGGCGCTGCGCATCAACCAGGCACGCGAGCGCCCGGCCGCACCCTAACCCCGGCGGCATGATGGCGACGGCCGGCGGGTGCAGGTTGACCTTCTCGGCGATGAGGTCGAACTTCTCCTGGGTGGGCTCGTGCAGCCCGATCCACAGCAGGCATCCGCCGCCGATCATTGACGAGCACCTGATCTACGCCGTCGTCCTGGCCGGTCTGGCCCTGTCCAACGTCGGCCGGCTGGGGCCACCTACGTTTGCGGGGGCAGCGCTCCACCGGTTCCGCATCACCGCGTCCGGCGGGATGAGCGCGGGCACGGTCCTGCGCAAGCCGGCCGAGACCGCCGAGTCGGCGACTTCTCCTGCGAGTTCGCCGCCCAGAACTGGGTCGGACACGGACGAGGACGAAACCGCCGTCGGGCTCAAGGCCTAATCGAACCTGAAGTCCGCCGCCGCAATCTTCGCTACCGCGAACCTCCTCGGTTGACCGAGGCTCTGTAGGCCGCCCCGGAAACCACCCGCATCACAACGGCCAGTCACAGTAGGACGAGCCCGTCGGGCTTCTTATCGTGACTGGCCGTCCGGTTGCTGCTCATGCTCCAACACATGGAACTGGCACAGGCGCCGCCGCTGCGCACGGGTCAATCCCTTACGCTTTTCCACCACCAACTCGTCCACCACGGTGGCGGTTTCGGTGAAGGTGACGTTCGCGACCACGGTCGCCTCGGCTACGGTGGCCACCACCCCGGCATCGGCGTAGACCACATCTGCGCCGACACCGCCGAGGTGGGCGATCAGTGACGCGAGGTCCATATACCGGGTGACAGCCCGGGTCTCCGCCTCAGGGGACAGCATGATGACCCAAAGGAAAGTCGCGAACGTCCGCTCAAGAGAGCTACCGGCAGGGGGTTGCACAGGCAGCCCGCCGGCAGCGCGGATCGCCTCGGCCAACAGTGCCCAGTCGGCACCTGAAGGGTGTCAATACTCCCGTTCACGGGCGTGAGCTGCGGGTTTGTCTGTCTTGGCTTCCTGGTCGGAGCAGTGACCTGGGTCGGGCATGCTCGAGGCTCGTGACGCTCCGTCTCTTCTATATGATCTTCTGCCGCATTCTGGGGTGGCTGACCCTGCTGGCTCGTAGCGACGCGACCAAGAACATGGAGATCCTCCTACTGCGACACGAGGTCGCGGTGCTCCGCCGTCAGGTTGGCCGTCCGAGGCTGTCGTGAGCGGATCGAGCGGTGCTGTCCGCGCTGGCCCGAGGACTGCCGGCGGTGCTGCGCGCCCACCGGCTGGTGGCGCCAGGGACGCCGCTGCGCCGGCACCGGCGCCTGATCGCACGCCACTGGACCTACCCGCCGCGGAGGATGGGACGACCTGCGACCGATCCGGCGGTCGTGGCGTTGATTCAGAGGCTGGCGCGGGAGAATCCGCGCTGGGGCTACGAGCGCATCGTGGCGAACTGCGGCATCTGGGCCACCAAGTCAGCGGTGCGACGATCCGCCGAGTCCTGAAACGAGCGCGCGTGGGCCGGCGCCGCGACGTGCCGACGACCGATGGCGCGATTTTCTCCGTGCCCATGCCGGGAGCACGCCGGCTGGTGATTTCTTCACGGCGGACACCGTCACGCCGCGCCGGTTGTACGTCTTGTTCGTGGTGGAGGTCGGCACCCGGTTCATGCACATGCTCGGCCTAACCGCCCACCTGATGGTCGATGGGTTGCCCAGCAAGCCCGGAACCTCCTCTCCGACCTGAAGGGCCGGGCCGGCGTGTTCCGGTTCCTGATACGGGATCGGGACACGAAGTTCACCAGCAGCTTCGATGAGGTGTTCACAGGCGACGGCATCCAGGTGCAGAAGATCCCGCCGCGGGCGCCTCGCGCGAACGCGTTCGCCGAGCGACGGGTCAAGACCGCACGCACGGAATGCACCGACAGGCCGCTGATCTTCGGCGAGCGGCACTCTCGCACCGTGCTGGACGATTACGCCGATCATTACAATCAGCACAGACCACACCGCTCTCTCGGCCTTCGGGCTCCACCGACGACTCCAACGTGATCCCGCTGCCGATAGGCCGGATCGAGCGCCGCGAAGCTCTCGGCGGGCTGATCAACGAATACCAGCGGGCTGGCTGAGCAACGAGGTGCAGCCATAAAGAGGCAGGTCACGGCCTTGGCAATAGTTTTGACACCCTTCAAGGTGCTGACGCCGTCTTCGGCGGTGTGGGTCAGCGCGCTGTGGCGCAGTTGGTGCAGTGTCCAGGGGCCACCGGTCAGCTTTGCGGTGGTGGCCTCGAAGAGTTCGGCGGCGCGGCGGTAGGACAGAGGGCTTGATCGACAACGGAACGGCCAGCGGCGTTGATGCCACGGGGCCATCCGGAGCCGTATGCGCGGACGTGGTGACGGCCGTAACGCCGATCCGGCGCGGTCATTGCTGTGACCAGGGCCTGGTTGTGGGATCGGGGCCGCGGCTCAGGTAGAGCACGACGGCGAGCACGCGGCGGTGGTCCTCATCAGAGCTGGCCAGGCCCAGCTTGGCCAGGATCGAGCCGACATGTGTCTCGACGGTCCGGTCGGTGAGCCACAGCCGGCGGGCGATGCCCACGTTGGTGCGGCCCTCGGCCATCAGGGCCAGGACGTCACGTTCGCGCGGCGTGAGTGAGGTGAGCGGGTCGGCGCCGCGGTGCCCGCCGATCAGCCGGGCGACCACCTCGGGATCCAGCGCCGACCCGCCGGCGGCGACCCGGCGCATCGCGTCGAGGAAGTCGTCGACGTCGAAGACCCGGTCCTTGAGCAGGTAGCCGAACCGGCCGCGGGAGACCAGGTCGACCGAGTGCCGGGTCTCGACGTGCTGGGACAGCAGCACGATGCCCAGGCTCGGGTGGCTGGCCCGGACCTGGCGGGCAGCGCGGGCACCGTCGTCGGTGAGATCCGGCGGCATCCGGACGTCGATGATGGCCAGATCCGGGTCGCAGGCGTCGACGGCGGCGACGAGTGTGGGCGCGTCAGGCGCTTTGGCGACCACCTGATGGCCCGCGTCGATGAGCAGCGCGGCGAGCCCTTCGCGGAACAGGGCCGAGTCTTCCCCGATCACGATGCGCACGGCAGCACCGCCTCCACCACGGTTCCGCCACCCTCTGGGCTGAACAGTCGCAGCTGGCCGCCGGCCGCCGCGACCCGGTCGGCCAGGCCGGCGAGCCCGGCGCCGGGCCGGGGCCGGGCACCCCCGGAGCCGTCGTCGCTGACCTGGACACTGACCTGCCCGCCGATGCGTAGGACGGAAACGCCGATGACGCCCGGTTGAGCGTGTTTGACGGCGTTGGCCAGTGCCTCGCTGGCGACGTAGTAGGCGGTGGTGGCGATCTGGTCGGGTAGCAGGTCGGCCCGCACATCGACGGTGACCGTCACGGGTACGCCACTGGTCAGCGCCATCAACGCAGGGCCGAGGCCATCATCGAGGCTGCTGGGGCGCAGGCCATGGGCGATCTGGCGTAGCTCGTCGATGGCGGTGCCCAGCTCGGTGACCGACTGGTCGAGCAGCCCGTTGACGTCGAGGGTCGCGTCGTGGAGGTGGCGCTGTGCCAACCGTAATGCCATGCCCAGCGACACCAGCCGTTGCTGCGCGCCGTCGTGCAGGTCGCGTTCGAGCCGGCGGCGTTCGGCGTAGCCTGCGTGCAGAAGCCGCTCCCGGCTCGATTCCACATCGCGCAGGGCCCGGTTCAGTTCGATGCGCAGCCGCACCACCTCGACCAGCAACACGGCCGCGGCCGCGACCTCGCGCAGCAGCTCACGTGAACCCACCGTGCCGCGCACGATGGCGCCGATGTCGTGCCCGCCCAGCCGCACCGGAGCGGAGGAGGCGTTACCCGGGTCAAGCGCCGTGCCGTTGGCGTCGACCAGACCCGCGTCGCCGACCTGGCCTGGCAGCCGGTAGCCGACCCGCAACTGTGGGTCGTGCAACGCTTCCCGCAGAGCCGACTCCAGCTGTTCCGGGCGGGCCGTACCCGCGTGGGTGCGCCGCTGCAGGTCCTCGATCGCGCTGAGCGCGGCACGCCGGGCGGGGTAGAGCCGGCTGTCGACCCGTCGTTGTACCCAGCTGCGCAGCGGGGTCAGCGCTGCGGCGCACACCGCGGTGGCCGCGGCCACCGCCACCGGCGAGGATCCCCCCGCGCCCAGACCCACGACGAACGACGCGACCGTGTAGAAGCCGAGCAGAGCGGCGGTGACCAGACCGTAGGTGACGGTGGTACTGAGGGCGCGATCCACGTCGTACAGGTCGTAGCGCAGCATGGCGACCGCGGTCGCGGCCGGGAGGGCCAAATAGCTCACGGCCAGCCCATAGCCGACGAGGTTCGAATCGTCGAGGAGCAGTACGCCGGCCCAGCCCACCAACAGGGTGGCCGGCAGGCATGCGGCACCCAACGCGAACCATTTCAGTTGCGCCCTGTGCACCGGGTCGGTGGCGCGCCGGTATCGCATGAACATCGAGGTCGCTGATGCCAAGAGCAGCCCGAGCAGCGTCGGTAGCAGCGCGAACAGGAAGGCGCGGAGAATGGTGAGCAACGGCTCGGGCGGGAGTCCGAACGCGTGCGGGACGGTATCAAACGGGGGCGCAAACGGTGTGGGATCGACAGCAGCCCCTACCACAATGAAGATCACGGGCACGACGACCAGCCCACCGGCGATCCACCGCCAGCGCGGCCCCAGCAGCCGCCCGTCCGGGAAATACAGCATGAGCAGTGCCGGCAGGGCGTACAGGTACATCCAGTTGCCCGGTGAGAATCCCACCCACAGGTCGGATACCGGCAGCAGTCCGGGGCGGCGCGCCACGACGCCGGTGTAGACCTCGCCGAATGTCATCCACACGCCGCTTGCCCCGACCAGGACCAGGAGCGTCGCGACGATGTTGTCCGGCCGCCGGACCGCGACCATTACCCCGATGGCGGCCGACACGAGCCCGAGTACCGCGAAGGTCCCGAACAGGATCGCGGAGCGGCGGTCTGGAGACAGCACCAGCAGTGTTACACCGGCGGCGACATTGGCCACTACCAGCGCGGCGGCGGCGTACGCGGACAGGCGTGGCAGGGGCATGGGTTCACGGTAGGCCGCCGCGCCGACCATGGGTATCCGTGCCAGTACGGAGCGCGGTCCCGTACCAGCCCCGATTTGCCACCGGCCGTCCCGGCCGAGACTCAAAGCAGCCCCGCGACAGGGGCCAGGAACGCCGGGAACGTGGATCCCACGCCCGCAGACGGAGGCAAATCACATGCTCACATCACCCAGACACCTCGCCCGGAGCAGGGCTCGGCGCCTCGCACTGGCAACAGCCGTTGCGGCGCTGACGGGGGTCCTGTCCGCGGGCCTCCCCGCCCAGGCCGCCACCCCCGCCACCACCGCCGCCACCCCGTGTGACGCCGCGTTAACGCCCTACGGGCTGATCGGAGAGAAATGGCGTGACTCGGGCGGGCAGAACAGCGTCTTCGGCTGCCCCCGGAACGCCGAGTACGGGTTCGCCGGAAACCACGCCCGCCGGCAGGACTTCCTGAACGGCCAGATCGGCTGGTCGCCGGCCATCGGGCCGAGGACGCTGGTCAGGGTGTACGCGATCGGGGGCAAGGTCATCTTCCGCTGGGGCCCGACCGGGCGCGATTGGGACTTCTTCAACGTCCGCTACGAGTACTTACACGAGGGCGTCGAGCAGTACAAGGTCGGCCGCATCGACCCCTGGAACGGCGTGTTCAGCGTGCCCGAGGGCAATATCGGAGCGAGCAACGGCACCATCCACTACTTCTCCGTCCAGGGTTGTGACAACGGCGGATTCCTGCAGAGGTCCGACTGCGGCGGCTGGTCCCTCCCCGTAAGGCTCTGACCGCTGTCCGCCGGTGCCCGCGCCGGTACACCACCCGCGGGCACCGGCCGCGCCTGGCCGGTCCGGAGGGCGGCTGCACGAGGATGGGGCGGGAGATGGGAGACGACGGGAGACGGTGGCTGGCCGCCGACCAGTTCGGGGGGCCACTTCCGGACTCGGGGGCCTTCTCCCGGACGTGACTCAGCCCCAAAGCACTACGGGCAGGAGGGCTGGGGACAGATGTTCACCGACAACAACTACCAGGGCGACTGCTTCGAGTGGACGACAAGGCTGACCGCGTAACCGGTTGACCCCCGGTGAGTTTCGCCGCCTTGCACGTGGGGCGGTGCGAGGGGAACCTGTGGCAGGTCACTCGCGACTGCCTGAACGGACGCAGGGGGCGGGCACCCGCCCGCCCCCTGCCATGCCAAGCCGCACAGCCCAAAGGCCAGGCCCTGTCACCGAGAGGATGAGTAGCCATGACGTATCGGACCCTGCGCCTCGCTTCCACCGACGAGGGCGTGCTGAGCGTGGTGATGGACGCGCCGCCGATGAACCTGATCGGCCCCGAGCTCGTCCGCGACCTGGTGAAGCTGGTCGGCGAGCTGGAAACGGATCAGGGTGTCCGGGTCGTGGTGCTGGAGAGCGCCGATCCCGAGTATTTCGTCCCGCACGTCGATCTGACCAAGGTCGCCGACTACACCACCGAGGCGGCCCGGGCAGGCGGCCCGGGCGACGCCTCGCTCGGCATGCTGTGGTACCGGCTCAGCAAGCTACCGGTCGTGACGATCGCGAAGATCCGCGGCCGGGCACGCGGGGCGGGCAGCGAACTGGCGCTGGCGTGCGACATGCGCTTCGCCTCCCGCCAGAACGCCGTTCTCGGGCAGATCGAGGTCGGCACTGGCGCGCCTCCTGGAGCCGGAGGCATGCAGCATCTCGCCCGGCTGCTGGGCCGGGGGCGGGCGATGGAGGCGATCCTCGGTGCCGATGACTTCGACGCCGACACGGCGGAGCGGTATGGCTGGATCAACCGGGCGTTGCCCGATGCCGAGCTCGACGCCTTCGTCTCCAGGCTCGCCGGGCGTATCGCCTCGTTCCCGGTCGAAGGAGTTCGTACGGCGAAGCGAGTGCTCAACGAGCTGACCCTGCCCGCCGCCGACGCTGTCCGGGCGGACGCGATCCGATTCCGCGATCTGGTCGCCGCGGACGCCGCCCAGGCCCGGGTGAAGGCCCTGTTCGCGCAGGGACTGCAGACCCGCGGCCCACTCGAACTCAACCTGGGAGAACGCCTCGGCGACCTGTGAAGGAGAGGGCAGCGAGCGGCCACCGCCTGCTCCCCAGGGCTCAGCGCAGGGTGAGCCCGCTGCCCCCGTAGACGGCGCGGAGACCGCGTTCGACCGTTTCGTCGTTCTCGCCGACCGGGGCGACGTAGTCGAGGACCGCGCGGGCGGCCTCCTCGCCGAGGGCGCGGGTGATCACCCAGGTGGCCAGGTACTGTGACGCCAGGCACCCGCCTGCCGTCGCGATGTTCCCGTGCGCGTGGAAGGGTGCGTCCAGCACGGTGACGCCGCAGGCTTCGACGAACGGCCGGCTGGTTCTGTCCGCGCAGGCCGACATGTGCTCCAGCAGGCCCAGACGGGCCAGCACCAGCGCGCCCGAACACTGCGAACCGATCAGCTGCCGGGCGGGGTCGAGCGGCAACATGGACAGCAGCCGGTCGTCGGCGACCACGTCGCGGGTCTTCACCCCGCTCCCGATGAGCACGACCTCGGCTTCGCTCACGAACTCGATCGGACGCTGCCCGGTCACCGGGACGCCGTTCATTGACGTGACCACCGGCGCCGGCGTCGTGATGAACGCTTCCAGCCCGTCGGCCCGGCATCGGTTGATCAGCGCCGAGGCGATGAAGCTGTCGAGTTCGTTGAACCCGTCGAACGTGACCACCGCTACCCGCATGACATCTCCTTCGGCCAAGTCTTCGGGATCGGGGACAGGCGCTGCGCACGTTCACCGTCCTGCAGCCCATACCAAGCTGAGCACATCCTGTCCCGGAACGGCCACCTGGAGGCAAGGCCCGCCACTTGACCACGTCGCGCGAGCGGAGTTCCTTGCACAGCTGGGGGAGGCTTCCCCGCTATTCGCCCGCGCCCGTGTCGAACGTCAGGCGGACGCCTCCGGGCCCGCGCTTCCGAGGAGAGTGCGCAGGACGGGCTGAAGGGCGCGGTGGAAGGTCGGGTACGCGAAGTGCATCTCGGCCAGCGTCGCGATCGGGACCTCCGCGTGGATCGCCGTCACGAGCGCGGCCAGCACCTCACCACCCGCGCTGCCGAGCGGCGGGCCAGCCGCGCAGCGGCGCCCTTCAACCATCGATAGAAGCCCGAGCGTGACACCTGCAGCACCCGGCACAACCGCTTCACCCCGTAGAGCGCCTTGTGATCGGCCAACAAACTGGAAGCGGCTCACCAGCTCGTCTCGCCCGCGAAAAGCTTGGCCGCCTTACGCAGAATGTCCCGCTCTTGCTCCAGCTCCCGGATCCGCGCCTTGAGCTGCTTGTTCTCCTCTTGCAGCACGTCGTCCGAGAGTACGGGCCCGGCCGGCATGTTCTTGCCGGGCCCCACCCCGCCGGCCGCTCGCTGCCCGCCTTCACCCCGAGCCTGCGCGGCTCGCACCCAGACCCGCAGCGTCTCGCGGCTGACCCCCAGATCCCGCGCGATCGACGTGATCGTCCGGTCCGGCCTCGACAGCACCAACGCCACCGCGTCGACCTTGAACTCCGGCGGGTAGTTCTTCATCACCATCAGGGACATCTCTTCCCCTGGACCTCAAGATCCAGTCTTCAAGGTGTCCACATCCAAGGGGGAACGCCCACCCAGATGGGCATCGGCGCCTGGGCGGGATACCCCATCGCCCCCGAGGGGCAGGTGCTGGGCACGGTATGCGTGGTGGATACCGTTCCGCGTGCCTTGAGCGATGAGGAACTGCGCACCCTGGCCACCTTGGCACGTGCCGCCACCGGGGAGATCGCCCTGCGCGACGCTGTGTCGCAGATGAACAGCCGGATGCCTGATCTGCGCGCCACCTCCGAACAGGCCAAAGGCGCTGGCCCGCAGCCTGCAGGACAGCCTGCCGCCGCCGCATCTGGTCACCCCGCCGGGATTGGACACGGCCCGCTACACCGTGCGCACCATTTCTCCCCGCCCAGGTGCTCGGGCAGCTCAACCGCGCCCTGATCGCCCAGAAAATCGGCCAGCAGTTCCTCACCGCCGTATGCGCGATCTTCCGCGACCGCACCGACGGCGAAGGCAGCGGGATCACCGGGGTGCTGACCACCGCCGGTCACCTCTCGGCCCTGCTGCGCCACGCCGACGGAGAAGTGCAAGAGGCCCGCTCCCGAGGAGCGGTCCTGGGCGGCTTCCCCGACGCGGACCTCGCATCGGCCCGCTTCACCCTGCACCCAGGCGGCGCCTAGCTGCTGCTCCGACGCGGGTACCTCAGCAGGGTGGTAACAAAGTGATGCTGCAGTACTACATAAGAGCTTGCGTGATGGCGTTTCCGGTTCGCGCGCGTCTCGCCAAGGATAGCCGGGCCGCGCAGCCATATTCACGGTTCGGACCGGACAAGAATGCTCTTTGCAGGAATTGTATGAATCGGAGCAATAAGGTGGAGAACGCATGCCGTGCCGTGCCGATCGGATATAGCGCCCGCAGGCGCCAAGGTGCTTCTTTCGACATGATGGTGCTTCCTACCAGGTCGGCAGCCGCCAAATGCGTCCGGCCGGGGCGTCACGTCACAGGTTCGTAAGGGTTGGGGAAGGCTTTCCGTTGTAGCGTCGGAGTGTGATCGATCTTCTCGCCTTGAGTCGTCCGCTGGAATCGCCTGTGGCAGTCGGCGGGCCCGACGAAAATCGCGACGGTTTTATGCTTCCCGGCCTCGCGGTGTCTAGGGCCGGCGAGCGCGGGGATGCCACGTGATCGGCGCCTTCTATGAGGACGCATTGATGGGCGGGGACGTGGACGTCGAGCACTCCGATGGGCAGGTCCGGCCCCTTGCCGCCGAGCGGTGGTCGCGGCCTATCAAAGGGGACGAGGGACTGCTGGCCAGGTGTGGGGGGCCGACGCTCGACGTCGGTTCGGGGCCGGGCCGGCTGACCGCCGCCCTGGCGCGGATGGGGGTGCCGGTCCTCGGCATTGACATCACTCCGCTGGCGGTGGCGCTCACGCGGCGCGCCGGTGCGCCGGCGCTGCGTAGAAGCGTCTTCGAGTGGCTGCCCGGCACGGGCCGCTGGGCCGTGGCGCTGCTGGCCGACGGGAACATCGGAATCGGTGGCGACCCGGCGGCCCTGCTGCGCCGGCTCCGCGAGCTGGTACGGCCCGGTGGCGCGGTGATCGCCGAGCTGGCGCCACCCGGGTCGCCGAGCGGTGTGGAGTGGGTGCGACTACGGCGCGGCGGGCAGGTGGCCGACTGGTTTCCCTGGGCGACGGTCTCCGTCGACGGCATAGGACCGCTCGCGCGCGGGTGCGGCTTCCCCTCCACCGACCAGTGGAACGAGGCCGGACGATGGTTCGCCACCCTGACGTGAAGAGCCAGGAGGATCGGAGCCTGAAGGGAGCGAGCGAACGGGCCGGGAGGGTCGTGCGCAGCGTTTCCGGGCGCTTCAGTAGTGGCCTGCATGACGAGCGGGTGGCCGCACAGCTCGGCGTTTGGCTCGGGATCAGCTTCACGGTCGCCTTCGCCACCGGATTGGTCAGCCACTTCATGCAGCATCCACCGGGGTGGCTGCTGTGGCCTTCGCGGCCGGTCAACCTGTACCGGGTCACGCAGGGCCTGCATGTGATCGGCGGGCTGGCGACGATCCCGCTGCTGTTGGCCAAGCTGTGGACCGTCTACCCCAAGCTGTTCCAGTGGCCGCCTTTCCGGTCGGTCGCACACGCGACGGAACGCCTTCTTGTGCTCGTGCTGGTCGGTGGTTCACTGTTCCAGCTTGTCACTGGGCTGCTGAACATCTCTTACGCCTACCTGTGGCCGTTCTCCTTCACCACGACGCACTACTGGACCGCGTATCTCGTCTACGGTGCCCTGGTCGTCCACGTGGTCAACGAGTGGGCGAAGGTCCGCGCCGCGCTGTGGACACGGGAGCGGGTAGAGCCGGACGCCGCGGCCAGGCGCCGGTTCCTCGCCACGGTGGCCGCCGCGTCCGGGCTCACCGTCCTGGTCACGGTGGGGGAGACGTACGCACCTCTGGCCCGGCTGGCCGTGCTGGCCCCGCGCGATCCGCGCATCGGCCCGCAGGGGATCCCGGTGAACAAGTCGGCGGTCGCGGCCGGCGTGACCGAGGTCATCGGCGACCCGGGCTACCGGCTCACGGTGACCGGCGCGGTACGTACCGAGCTGTCGCTGACTTACGCCGACCTGGTGCGGCTGCCGCAGCACACCGTCCGGTTGCCGATCTCCTGTGTGGAGGGCTGGAGCGCCGAAGCCGAGTGGACGGGGATACGCCTGCGCGATCTGCTCGCGGGGGCGGAGGTGGCCCCGGACGCGGTGGTGCTGGTCGAGTCGCTGGAGCGGGGCGGCGCCTACCGGTCCAGCGAGGTGCGCTCGCCGCACTGGAGCGACCCGCTCACGCTGCTGGCCCTGCGGCTCAACGGCGCGCCGCTCGCCCCCGACCACGGCTTCCCGCTCCGTCTCATCGCGCCGAACCGGCCCGGGGTGCTGCAGACCAAATGGATCACCAAGGTGGTGGTGTCGTGAGAGAGCCCGTCGAGACCTCTGGCCGGCGAGGGGGGCGGCTGGTGGGATACGGGGCCGGCGGCGTCCTGATCGTCATCGGGCTCGCCGGTCTGGTGGTGGACGCCCGACGCACGGACCCTCTCGGCTGGGCCCTGTGGATCGGCGGTCTGGTCGCGGCGCACGACGGTGTCGTGGTGCCGCTGGTCGTGGCGGCCGGTGCGCTGGCGGGGGCGGCGCGTGAGCCGTACCGGTTCTGGGTCCGCGCGGCGCTGGCTGTGTCCGCGGTGCTCTCCCTGGTGGCGCTGCCCATGGTGCTGGGCATCGGCCGGCGGGCCGACAACCCGTCGCTGCTGCCGCTGGACTACGGGCGCGGCCTGCTCATGGTCATCGGCGTGATCGCGGTCGTCGCTGCGGTGGCCGTGCTCGCGACCCGGCTCAGGAAGAGTGGGAGGTCTGGGAGCTGACGCTGTGCCCGCTGGTGGACGGGCGGGTGCCGAACTGGGTGCTCGTTCCCGGCGATGTGGCCATACTCACGCGCACGGCGTCCAGCGTCGCGGCGAACCGCGTGCCGGGCGCCTGCGCGGCGACGTGGAGAGCGTCGGCGTAGGTGTCGACGTCCCGCAGTTCGGGCATGAGGGCTGTGCTCAGCCCGGCCTCGCGCAAGCGCCGCATCTGGGCCGATCCGGTGTCCGCCTGCGACATGGGCACGCCGAGCAGCAGTGCGGGGTCGGGGCGGCGTAGGCCGAGGAGCCAGAAGCCGCCGTCCGCGGCAGGGCCGTACACCGCGTCGTGCCGGGTCAGCGCCTCGGCCGCGGCGTCGAGCAGGGCCGGGGTGAGCTGAGGGGTGTCCATGCCGATGAGGACGATGGGCGCCGCGTGCAGGCCGTGCGCGTCGGTGAAGGCCGCCGCGAGCCGCTCGTCCAGCCCGCGCCCGCGTTGCGGGATCACCGTGAACCCGGGAGGCAGCCAGGGGCCCGGCAGCCCCTGGAGGGCGAGCACCGGGTTCGGCAGGCGGGCGGCCGCTACCGTGTGCAGGGTGTCCTCCAGGGCGGCTGCCGCGAGCCGGGCGGCCTGGCCTCCGGTGCAGGGCGGGCACAGCCGCGTCTTGACCTGGCCGGGTATCGGTTCCTTGGCGATGACCAAGAGCTGCGTCACACCGTTTCCCGCATGACCCGCCGCATGTCGCCGATGGCGCGGGCGGTGCCGCGTACCGTGCCGGTCACCTTGGAGCGGCCCGCGCGCGGAAGGTAGTCCACCTCGGCCTCGGCGATCCGCCAACCGGCCGCGGCGGCGCGCAGCACCATCTCCAAGGGGTACCCGAACCTGCGGTCACGTAGTTCCAGAGCGATGAGCCCGGAGCGGCGCGCGGCGCGCATCGGGCCGAGGTCGTGCACAACGGCACCGGTGCGCCGGCGCAGCCGGTGGGCCAGCAGGGCGTTGGCGGCACGCGCGTGCGGTGGCCAGACGCGTACCGACCGGACGATCCGCCGGCCGAGCACCAGGTCGCCGTCCCCGGTCCGCACCGGCTCGACCACACGTGGCAGCTGTCGCGGGTCGAGGGAGGCGTCGGCGTCCATGAAGGCGACGATCTCGGAGGTCGCGGCCAGCAACCCGGCATGGCAGGCGGCGCCGAACCCGCGCCGCGGCTCAACGAGCACCCGTGCCCCGAACCGGGCGGCGACCTTCACCGAGTCGTCCGCCGACCCGTTGTCCACCACGATGGGCCGATAACCAGCCGGCATGCGCTCCAGGACCCAGGGAAGCGCGGCCTCCTCGTCCAGGCACGGCAGTACCACGTCGATGTCCATGGGTCCGACGCTAAGGCAGAGCGAGCCTGAAGATTCTTACGGTGTGATGACGCCGTCTTCAAAAGAAGCCCAGCTCAGACCTACTGTTACGGTGTGGCGGGAAGATCGGATCGGGGAACTGCCGCCCCAGTCACCCACGCGTACGAGACGGACGACGACAGTGGCCGCCGGACGCGCGGGGCGCTCACGGGGTGGGTGGCGCTGGTCGTCGGCTGCGTCGTGGCCGGGGCGGTCCTGCACGCGCTCGGCGTGCTGCGGATCGATCACCTGCCGCCGCTGCACGCGCACTTCCGGGTGCTCACGGTCACGCTGCTGCCGGCGACGGTCTTCGCGGTGGTCGCAGTACGGGACCTGCCGGGATGGATCGGGCGGGGAGGTTTTGGGCGGGCGCTGTGCGTCGCCTGCGGTTTCGCGCTGGCGTGGACGGTCCTCCTGGCGATGTCGGCCGACGGGCTTGCCGCGCCGTTCACACACCGCGAGGAGTATCTGGCGGTGCTGCCCGCGGTGGGCCACGATCCGCTCGGCTGGCTGGCGACCTTCACGCGCCGGCTGCCGGAGTATCCGACGCACGTGCGCGGGCATCCGCCGCTGCCGGTGCTGGTGGTGTGGGCGCTCGCCGCCGCGGGCCTGGACGGGCCGCTCTGGGCGGCGATCCTGGTGCTTCTCACCGGCTGTTCGGCCACGGTGGCGATCGGGCTGACCGTACGCCGCCTGGCGGGGGAGGACGCGGCCCGGAGGGCGTTGCCGTATCTCGCGCTCACCCCGGCCTCGGTCTGGATCGCCACCACGATGGACGCCTTCTTCGCCGGGGTCGGCGCATGGGGCGTCGCGCTCCTGGTGCTCGGCCGGAGCACCGCGGCCAGGACGTGGTTCGCGGCGGGGGCGGGGGTACTGCTGGGTGCTCTGCCGTACCTGAGCTACGGGCTGGTCCCTTATCTGCTGATCCCGGTGACGGTGGCCGTGCTGGTCCGGCTGCCGCGCCCGGCGGTGCTCGCGGCCCTCGCAGGCGCGGCGGCCGTGACGGGCGTGTTCGCGGCGGCGGGTTTCTCGTGGCTCGACGGGGTGGCGGCCACCCACGCGCAGTGGGCGGCCGACCCGGGCGCGGCCCGCCCCTACCTGTACTTCCTGGTGGCGAACCTGGCCGTCCTCGCCCTGATCACCGGCCCGGCCACGACGGTGGGCCTCGTCCAGATGGGGCGCCACCTCATGCACTGCCCGACCGTCACCGCGGTCGGCGGGCATATCCCTCTGCGCGGGATCGCGGCCGCCGTGATGAGCCTGGCACGCCGCCATGGTGCCGCCGCCGTCGTGTGCGCGGCCCTGGCGGCGGTGCTGGCGCTGGACGTCAGCGGGGTGACGCGGGGAGAGGTAGAGCGCATCTGGGTGCCCTTCGCCATGTGGGCCGGTCTGGCGGCCGCATACGCGCCCGGACGCCGCATGCTCGTCGCGCAGGTGGTCACCGGCCTGCTGCTGCAAGGGCTGGTCGCCTCTCCCTGGTGACCAGAGGCGACCACCGGGCCGGCACCAGGGAGACCCTCAGGCCAGGGGGGCTTCAGCGAACTCCTTCATGCCCTCGGCGAAGGTGGTACGCGCCCGGAAGCCGAGCTCGCCGGCGGCCCGGCCCGGTGAGGCGACGATGTGCCGGACGTCCCCGAGCCGGTACTCGCCGGTGAGGACCGGATCCGGGCCGCCCCGCTCGGAGGCGAGCGCGGCGGCCATCTCGCCCACGGTGTGCGGTTCCCCGCTGGCGATGTTGTACGTGGCCAGGGATCCCGGCGCGCCGCCGGACAGGGCGGCGACGTTGGCCCGCGCGACGTCGCGGACGTGCACGAAGTCACGCCGTTGCCGGCCGTCCTCGAACACCCTCGGCGCGCGCCCCGCCTCCAGTGCGGACCGGAAGATCGCCGCCACGCCGGAGTAGGGCGTGTCCCTGGGCATCCTCGGCCCGTACACGTTGTGGTAGCGCAACGCGACCGCCGTGCCGCCGGTCTCCCGCGCCCAATTGGCGGCCAGGTGCTCCTGGGCGAGCTTGGTAGTGGCGTAAGCGTTCCGCGGGTCGGCGGGCGCGTCCTCGCCGATCGTGACGGGCGCTACGGAGGAGCCGCACCGCGGGCAGCGCGGTTCGAACCGCCCCTGCGCCAGGTCCGTGACGGCACGTGGCCCCGGCCGCGCCCGCCCGTGCCGGGGGCACTCGTAGTCCCCCTCGCCGTAGACGACCATCGAGGAGGCCAGCACCAGCCTCCCGATGCCGTGCCCGGCCATCGCGGCGAGCAGCACGGCGGTGCCGTAGGCGTTGACCGAGGTATATTCGGGCAGGTCGGCGACGTCCACGCCGAGGCCGACCTTGGCGGCCTGGTGCACCACCGCCTCCACGCCGGGCAGCACCCGGTCCAGAGCGGCGGCGTCGCGCACGTCCTGCCCTTTCCGCAGGTCGAAGCCGGTCACGTGGTATCCGGCCTCCTCCAGTGCCTCGACGACATGACTTCCGATGAACCCGGCCGAACCGGTCACGAGTACCCTCACCCGGCCGACGGTAGGCCCCCTTCCCCCGGCCGGGGCACGACGGCACGGATGCGTTCGAAGGCCGTAAGAACTCTTGGCCGACGCCGGCGGTCGCTCTCCCCCGGAGACGGAGCATGACGGAAAACGGAAGATCCGACGACTATGGCTGATGGCGTTAGCGGTGAGAACTGGCGGTGGATCGGCGGCTCGCTCACGCCTTCGCCGGCCTCGGGGGGATCATGTCGGATGCGTCGGACGGACGCCGCCACCAGCAGGGCCGGTCCGCGGCGAGCGGGCCCGGTGTGCGGCTGAGGGCGTACTTGCGGGGGAGTCCGCCGGGCCCGTTCCGGCCGGAGTTCTGGCGCAGTCCGCTGCGGGGCCCCTGGCTGACCTCGGTGTTCGGGCTGGTGCTGCTGGCCGGGCTCCCGCTCGCGGAAGACCTCTATTCCGGCCCGGAGCCGACGACGGGCCTCGGCGCAAGCCGCCTGACGTCTGCGCCGGCATCCTCCAGCCGCTCGGCCATCAGCTGCCAGGCCGAGCCTTTCGGCCCGCGTGTGCGGTCATGAACAGTGACCAGGCGATATAGGCGGACAGGAGAAGGCGCTCGGCTAAGCCGAACAGCTGGAACTGCCCAAGCGCCGTCACCGCGACGGCGAAGGCCAGCGTGGCGGCGCAGAGCGCGGCCATCGTGTGCAGACCTCGCGACCGCTGGGCTCGCGTGAGCATGACGGCGGCCACACCGAAGCAGATGAAGGCGAGTTGGCCGGCGATCGCGTGGATGATTCCCGCGGTCGTGAAATGCACGCTTTGGTTCGCACGGTCGATCGGATCGGTTGGGAAGATCGCGACCAGCAGGATGCCGGTCGCCCATATCGTCAGCAGGGCGCCCCCAGTGCGCGACGAGCCGGTTCTGGCCAGGAGAGTGGCCAGCGCGAGCGAGCCCAGCCCCCAGGCCGCGCATCCGGCGGTGAACAACCATCCACCGTGGCCGAGGACGTATTCGCTCACGGTCACGCTGATCGGATCCTGAGCCGGCTGGAGGCCGTGAAGTGCCAGCACCGCGGCGAGAAAGGCGAGGGTGCCGGCGGCGCTGAGGAGGGCCAGAGCTCGGGAGCGGGTCATCGGCGGGCTGCCCGGACATGGCGGGCAAAGCGCTGGTGGGCGGCCTGTCTGCTGACCCCGAAGGCGGCACCGACGTCGGTCCACGAGGCCTGTGCCGTGAGGCAGCCGGCCGCGACGGCGCGCTGTGCGGCCTCTCGCGCGAGGGCCTCGGCCTGCGCCGCGGCCCTCATTGCTGCGATGGGATCGTCATGAATCAGCATGTCCAAGGTGTCGCGCAACGTCTGGAGAGCTTCGTCTAATTCCCTCATGCTGTCAACGATCCTTGACAGAGTCTCGACTGTCAAGGATCGTTGACAGCAATGCAGCGCAACGCCCTCGGCGACACGCTGTGCCGCAGCTTCGAAACTGGACTCTCAACCGCACCTCGCCGGCCGCCGCACCCACTACGCAGCTCGATCTCGAATCCGCGTCCCGTTCGCTCCATGATCGACCGGGTCGTGTCATGACAGCTTCATCGAGACACGTCAAGTGCGAGCCGCAGTACCGCAGGTCGACGCCCGGTTCAGCCGGGTGGGTCCGCCAGCCGCTCTGGCCGGGTCCAACCGGACCAGCCGCGCTCGCGCATCAGGTCCAGCATCCGCGGGATGGACTCGGCGGCAAGAGCGTCGACAAGGTCGAACGCCAGATCGTGGTGCGTCATCTCGCCGGAGGTGTATGCCTGCTCGGCCAGGTTGGCCAGGATGTCGGCGGCTTCCTCCAGACGCGGGCCGTCGTCTGCGCCGCTTTCCAAGATCTCCGACAGGATCCGATAGAGGCGAACGAGTTGCGGGTCATCTAGCTGCGCGAGTTTCCCGGGCATGACCTCGTGGATGTGATCGGGCCAGCGTGCCGCAACCAGGATCCACCCGTCCCGCTCACCCTCCACGACCCGCTCTGACACCCCGATCTCGCGAAGTCGATCGAGAAAGGCGACCACGCTCGGCGGGAGCGCCAGACTGTCCCCGGAAGCGAGCTGCGCGATTTGCTTGCGGCTGGCCTCCAGCCGTTCGATCTCCTCGCGCAGGTGGCTGTCGATACTTTGGACCGCTTCGGTAAAGGTCGATGCGTCGGCTTCGAGCATCTGACCGATCTGAGACAGCGGCACGCCCGCGCCGGCGAGGGTGCGGATCTTGATGAGGGACGCGACCGCCGTCGCGCCATACCGCCGGTAACCCGAGGCATCCCGCTCAGGCTCGGGCAGGAGTCCGATCTGGTGATAGTGCCGCACCGCCCGCACCGTGACGCCGGCATAAGCCGCCAGTTGACCAATCGTCAGCATGCTCTGATCCTGCTCTGGTGGCGTCTTCAGTTCCCCTCGTGGTCGAGGGCGGTGACCTCACGTACGGCCTCGGCGATGGCGCGATAGTCCTTACGCAGGATCGAACCGTGGTTGCTGGCGACTTTCGCGCTGATCTGGATGTTCGGATTGCGGGCAGTCACCGCAGGGAGGCCGGCGCGTATCAGTTCGTGGCCGCCCTGGCTTCCGAAGGACTCCCCAGAAGCGACCACGTAGCGCGCCGGGACGGTGATGCTGTCCAGCACGGGGCCCAGGTCACGCTCGCGGGCGATCTTGCCGACCTCGATGTTGCTATCTGCCAGCTGGTCGGCGGTCATCCGTGGAGCCATACCGAACGGGCGCAGCAGCTGCATGGGCCACCAGATCCGCTTCCATATCTTGCGCATCCCCGGTTCCATGGACTCGTCGAACCAGTCGTGGGGCTGTGCGCCCTCCACCAAGACCGCGCCCACGGTACGGGCCGGGTTCCGACTGGCCCAGTGCGCAGCGACAAACGCTCCATAGGACCAGCCCACCACCACCGCTCGGGCCACACCCCGGGCTGCGAGGACAGCATCGACATCTCGGATGTTCGTAGCGAACGAATAATCCGCCGAACGCTTCGACCTACCACGCCCCCGCATGTCGTAGGTGATATGCCGCCACTCCGTCCCCAACTCGGCAAGGACCCGCCGCCATTGCCACTGAACGGCGGCGTGGCCGTTGAGGTAGATCACGGGGACACCGTCGCCGTCGGTATCGGTGACGGCTAAAGCCGTATCGTCCACTGGGACCATGCCGGTCCAGGGGGATCGCTTGATGGTCATGGTCTGCCTTTCGCAGCAGTGAATCGCGAACGGTGGCTGGTGCCGGTGGCCATGACACCCAGAATGGAGGGCTGACGCAGCGTCAAGGTCAAGCCCACAGAGCAGATTCGATTCGTCTGCGTACGCCGCATATCGCCCTCTGGTGGTAAGGGCGGGCAGGAGGGGTAACGGGCCTGTTTGCGGGATTTTGGTTATGATCTACGTGGGTTGTGGCTCGTCTGGACAGGGGCGGCGGCCTGCCTGTAGCGATGACGCGAGGTTGGAGGTCAACCGATGGTTGACGATGACGGGAGTGAGGCGGAGCGGCAAGGGGTGACGATCAACAGCAGCGTGCCGCATTCCGCGCGGGTGTGGAATTACCTGCTGGGCGGGAAGGACAACTATCCGGTCGACCGCATGGCGGGGGACAAGGTCCTTGAGGTGTTCTCCGGCATGGTCGACATCGCGCGCCAGTCGCGGTACATGCTGACGCGTGTGGTCGACTATCTCGCCGCCGAGGCCGGTATCCGGCAGTTCCTTGACATCGGCACGGGGTTGCCCACAGTCGACAACACCCATGAGGTCGCTCAGCGGCTCGCACCGGAGTCCCGGATCGTCTACGTGGACAACGATCCGCTGGTGCTGGTGCACGCCGCGGCCCTGCTGACCAGCTCGCCCGAGGGGAAGACGGACTACCTTCAGGCGGACGTGCACCACCCGGAGCACATCCTCCACGAGGCCGCGAAGACGCTGGACTTCGAGCGGCCGACGGCACTCATGCTCATGGGCATCATGGGGCTGGTCGCCGACTACGACGAGGCGCGCTCAATCGTCGACCGCCTGCTCGCCGCGCTGCCCTCGGGAAGCTATCTGGCGCTGTATGACGGCACGGACACCGATCCGGCGTACGTCCAGGCGCTGGGAGGTTACAACCGTGCTGGGGCGGTTCCCTACACGCCGCGCAGCCCCGAGCTCATCAAGGGCTTCTTCGACGGCTTGGAACTACTCGAGCCAGGAGTCGTGCCCGTGTCGTCGTGGCGTCCCGCGCCGAACCCGTGGGGCGATCCGCCCGAGGTGGCGTGCTGGGGCGGGCTGGCGCGCAAGCCCTGACCCGACGTGATTCGACCTTCCTGAGCTGTGGGGCAGGGCCAGGCCCGGTTGGCGGGCGAGGTATGTCGTCGATGCTCGTTCAGGTTCTAGGCCGGGCCGCCCCTGCGGCCGAGGCGCATCCACGTGACGACGCCGGCGGCGAGTGCCAGGGTGGCGACGCCGATGATCAGCAGCGTGCCGAGTGGGCTTTCATCCTCCGCGGCGCCGGACGCGTTCGCGTCCTTCTGGCCGGAGGCGGCCGTGCCGTCCTTGGCGGGGGGCGTGGCGTCACCCTGAGCGGGGGGCGATGCGGCGTCCTGCGGAGAGGTGGCCGCGGCCGCGACGGCGGCGGGGTCCTTCGCGGTCGCGGTGAACGTCTTGCGGGCCTTGGACGGCTCGCTCACCTTGACCGTGACCTTCCACTCGCCGGGCGGCAGGGCCTCGGCGGCGTGGTAGAGGTTCTGGCCCTCGGCGGACGACCGCAGCTTGACGGGACCGTAGGACCGTCCGTCCTCGGACTTCGCGGTCAGCGTCCCGATGACGGTCTCGGTGACGGGATGGTGATCCTTCTTCCAGGTCACCAGCACGTTGACGTTGTCGGCGCCGTCCCCCGTCACCTCCAGCTCGATCGCTCCACCGTGAGCGGAGGCCGCCGGGGCGCCGAGCAGAAGCGTGAGCCCGGCGAGCAGCGCGGTCATGGCGTATCTGAATGTCTTGCTCACGAGTGTTGGACCCCCTCGGGTTCGGCGTCCGGGGTGAGCGCCCCGTCACCGGATGTCTGCAGGAATACGTGCTGGTGGCCGTAGCCGGCGTCGACGTTCAACGCGTCGAGCGCCGTGGCCCCGACCGACCAGGTGAAGACGGCGTCGGTGCGCTGGCGTGCGGCAAGCTCCAGCGTGCGCGCCGCGTCGGCTTCGCTGAGCTTCTGGGACGAGGCGTACGTCTCGACGGTGGTGGCGAGCTGCCGTACCGCCGAGGCGAGGCCGGCCCTCGCCACATTGGTCGCGGTCATACCGGAAGGCGGGTCGGCGAAGCCGTCGACGGCCGCGGTGGCCGCCTTCCGCCAGTTCTCGACATCTGCCGCGGTCACCGCGGCGGGACCCACGGCATCCTCGGCCGGCATGGCCTTGGCCAGTCCCTCCAGCACGGGGACCAGCCGGTCCCGCGTGGACCTGGCCAGCTCGGTGAGCTCCTTGATCTGCGTCTTGTCGCGAAGCGCGTCATTGGCCCTGATCTGGTCCACCGGGCTCGGCCGGGTCACGGCGAAGACCACTCCGCCCGCGAGGATCGCGCCGACGGCGAACGCGGCGAGGAGCTTCCAGACGATGGACGAGCCTTTCGCCGGCGAGTGCCGGACCTGCCGGGGGTTCCTGGCAAGTGTCGCTTTCTTGTTCATGCTGACATGCCACCTCCTCGGGATGCTTACGAAATGTGCCGATCAGGGGCTGGATGTCTCCCGCAGGCGCGCCATCCCCTCACACCCGCTGACGTCCCAGGGCTCCGCCTCCGCTGTGCAGGGCGATCAGCCTTTCGAGGTGCCTGCGGCGCCGGGCACGGTTCCACCGCAGTCCGAAGAAGGCGAGGACGAGCAGGACGACGAACAGGAGTTGCGGCAGCGGGACGGCCCAGACCGTGACGCCCGACGTCACCCGGTCGGCGGTGATGCCGGGGAGCGGCCGGCCGGCGGGTGAGGGGATGGTCATGAGCTTCGCGGAGACCGGCCCGAGCGGCCAGACGCCGGTGACCCGTGCGGTGAACTCACGGCTGGCACCCGGCATGATCTCCCGGGCCTTGGCCTTCGAGGTGTCCTTCCAGTCGCCGTCCCCGGCCAGCGCCGACGTCCGGACCCTGGCGTCGGGGGCGAGCCGGAGATTGCCGAGGTTGGCGACGGTGTAGGTCACGTCCACCGACCCCGCGGCGAAGGGGTTCCACGACCAGGTGTACGCGGCACTGATACGGGTCACGTCGAGCTTGGCCACGTAGTCGCCGGACACGCGGAGGTTCAGCCGGACACCCACCCGGTTGTGCACCCGCACCTGGCCGGAGATCGTGTCGATGGACGCGGTCACCCCGGCGGGGTGGTCCCCCGGCGTCGCGTTCCGCGGGATCGCGACCTGGACCGGCACGACGGTCGTGCCTCCCGCGGCGATGGTCACCGTTTCGGGGACCGTGATCCACGCGCCGCCGTCGACCGGGGTGGCGTCGGAGGACCGCATGTCGAAATAGCCCTTGGCCGTCAGGTAGCCGTCGTTGGCGTCGATCGTGAAGGCGACCGGCTTGGCGGAACGGTTGGTGACCGCGACATGCTCGGTCACCGCCTGTCCCGGCGCGAGTTCGACGTCGATGTCGCCGCGGCCGTCGGGACCGTCGGCGTTGGCCGGTACGACCGACCAGGTGGTGTCCATGCGGCCGGCGGCCTGTGCCGGGCCGGCGGTTGCCACCACGGCGACCAAGGCGATGGCGCCGGCGGCGTGAAGCACGGCCACGGCGTAGCGCGAACTGCTCTTGGCCACTGAGGTGTCTCCTGTCTCCTCGTGAACGTCCGGGACGAGTGCCAGAGTCGCACACGTCCCGGACGTCCAACAGAGTGCCGAGGTGGCGTTCTACCTGCGGGTCAGTTCTGGTTGAACAGTGAAAGCGTCAGGGTCGAGTGGTACTCGCCGGCCGCGACGTCGGCCTGTGTGCGCAGCGCGAGGTCGGCGTTCACCTGCCAGGTGCCGATCTCGTCCGCGGAGTTCGCGGCCGAGACGAGCAGTTCCTGCCCCTGCAGACCCACGTTCGGCGCACCGGTGCCGTCGGAGATGACGGAGGACACCGGCTCACCGGCCGCCACCGCACCGGTCTGCGAATCGGTCAGCAGGCGCGGCTTCCAGCCCAGGTACTCCGGGCCGATGGTCTTGGAGGCGTTGCCGGTCGCGACGAACTGGCTGGCCTGACCGACGACGGCCCAGTACTCACCGGCGGGGATGTCCTCGGGGTCGCGGGTGTCGCTGACCGTGACCGTCGGCAGCGCGCCGGTGAACTGGCGTGCGGTGGCGGTGGACCCGTTCTCCTGCAGGGCGACGCCGGTGTTGTCCGCGACGGTCATCGTCAGCTCGCCGGGCTGGCCGATCGGCGCGATGTTCACCGACACGTCGACGCCGTCGTCGGGCGCGTCGTCCGCCGCCGCCGTGCCGGACAGGCCGGACAGGCCGAGCAGCGTGAAGCCGAGCAGCGACGCGGCGAGTAGCTGAGTGGTTCTTCTCTTGGTTCTCATGTTGATGGCTCCATATGCCATTTATGGGGGTCGGGGCCGGCTGGTCGTGCGACCGGCCGGCCCCGGTTCATCTGTCGAGGTGGCCCGGCGTACGCCGGGTCACCGGTGCTGCGGTCAGCGGCAGCTGATCGCGGAGTAGGCGACCTCGTACGGCGTGGTGACCTGCTCGCCACCGATCGTCGCGGTACCCGTCACGGTCACCGTGCCGGCACCGACCTGTCCGAGTCGCGTGTTGAAGGACTGGTACGCCTGCTTGCCCGTCGCCACGCCGGTCACGGTCTTGGCCCCGTACGGGGTGGTGAGCGTGATCGACGCGGTCTCGGCGCCGTCGTTGACGGCGGTCACGGCGAGGTACGCGGTGGTACCCACGCAGCGAGCCGACGCCGTGACGGTCAGGGCGACCTTCGGGGTGGCCGGGGTGGTGATGGTCAGGTTGATGACCTTCGCCGCCTCGACGTTGCCCGCCTTGTCGGCCGAGCGGTAGGAGAAGGTGTGGTCACCGTCGCCGGTGATCTGGACCGGTGCCGTGTAGGCCGTCCAGTCTCCGCTGTCCAGCTTGTACTCGGTGCGGTCCACCCCACTGCCGTTCGCCTCGTCGGCCGCGGTCAGCGTGACCTTGACCGGCCCGGTGAACGGACCACTCGCCGGGTCGGTGACCGCGGTGGTCACCGGCGCCGTCGTGTCCGCCGCGGGCTTGACGAGGTGGAAGTAGTCGAACTTCGCGGTCTTGGACGCCGTCTGGTTGCCGCCGAAGGCGAACAACCCGACCTTGGCGCCGCCGGCGACCGCGCTGTTCTTCACCGGGGTGTTCGCGGCGACCTCGGTCCAGGTGGTGCCGTCCGCGGAGTAGTAGCCGCGGAACGAGTCACCTGTCTTGACGAGGCGCAGCGACCAGACGGCGGCGGTGAGGTTGCCGATCTGAGGCTGCGGGTCCTGCACGGTCCCGCCGACCTCGCTACGCAGCTCGATCCGCCGCGTCACCGTGGAGCCCGCGGTGTTGTCGGTGATGTAGTCGAGCTTCACGTAGTTGTCGTCATCCGCGTAGACCATGAGGCCGGCCTGCTGGTAGGCCTCGTTCAACGCCGAACCGTCGACCTTCGTCTCCAGCGTCCAGTCGCCGTCAGGCGCCTTCTGCAGGATGAAGTTCTTCGCTCCGGTGTTGTCGGTCCCGTAGACGTCACCCTTCTCGGTGTCGATCTGCAGGGCACCGTCGGCCACCCGCGACGTCGTGGCGTCGGCTCGCACCGACGCGGTCCAGCGGCAGGTGTCCAGGGACGTGCCGTTGAACTCGTCGTCAGGCGCGGGGCCCGTCGCCTTGTCGTCGGGGGTGATGCTGAACCAGTCGAACGCCGCGTCCACGACGGGGCGGGTGCCGGTGGCCGCCAGCGAGAGCAGGCCGATCCTCGGGTTGGTGATCCCGGCGAGGGCCTTGGTCTGCGTCATGGCGGTGTAGGTCACACCGTCGGCCGAGTAGTGCGCGGTGATGTTGGTGCCGTCGCTGACGAAGCGGACGTACACCGTGTCGGGGTAGGCGTCGCCGAGCTGCGCGCTGTTGCTCGCCGTCACCTCGTTGGGGGCGCCGTTCTCCTCACGGATGAACTGGAAGACGCGGTTGGCGTGGTTGTTCGTCGCACGCGCCTGCAGCACCATCTTGGCGTAGTTGTTGTCGTCGCCGTAGATGATCAGACCGGCCTGCTGATACGAGTCGCGCGCGTTCAGCGTGACCTTGGTCGTGGCGGTCCAGGCACCGGACGGCGCCGGCTGCACGACGATGTTCGGTGTCTGCGTGCCGGTACCCGTGCCGTAGATGTCACTCAACGACGTCGGGATGATCAGCTTGCCGTCGGCGACCCGCAGGTCCTGGTTCTCCCGGACGACCGACCAGCGGTCCCGGTCGAGGGTCGTCCCGAGGAAGTCGTCGGAACGGCCGCTGAAGCACTGCGTGGTCGGAGCGTCCACCTTGACCGTTACCTGCGCCGTGGCGGCCGCGCCCTTGGAGTCGGTCACCGTGACGGTCGCGTTGTAGGTACCCGGCGCGTTGTAGGTGTAGCTCGCGTCGGCGGTCGTGGGCTGCGGCGCACCGGTCACGCCGAAGTTCCACTTGTAGGTGAGCGGCGTGTCGCCGTCGGGGTCGGTGGCCGTGGCCTTGAAGGCGACCGTCAGCGGCGCGATGCCGGTCGACGGGGTGGCCGTCGCGGTCACCGCCGGACGCTGGTTCTCGGTGACGCCCTTGCCGATGAAGTCCATCCAGTTGACGTTCACCAGGTAGGCGTCGTTGGCCGTACTCGCCGGCTTGCGCACGACGAAGTACAGCGGCCCGGTCGTCGTCGGCGGAGCCGTCAGGTTGACGTTGAAGTCACCGAACGTCTGCCAGCCGCCGGTGCTCGTGACGTTGACGGAACCGAGCAGTGTGCCGGTCTCGGGGTTGCCGGACCGGATCTCCACGGTGCCGCCGCTGCCGCCGGACGACGCGCGCAGACGGATCGCGGTGATGTCCGTCAGGTTCGCCGGGGTGAAGCCCCACCAGTCGCCGTCCTGGATGAACGCGATGCTCTTCGATCCACCCTGCGGGTCGGTGGTGTCCTCGGCCGCGACACCGGGAGTGTCGGTGCCGACGCCACCCGCGACGCGGCCGGTCTCGGTGAAGTGCTCGGCCTGCTTGCGCTTGGGCTGCAGGACGACCTGTCCCCGGCCGGTGAGCGACTTGGCCGCGCCACCGGAGCCGCCGTTGTCGGCGTAGGTGGCCTCCAGGATGTAGAACAGGTTGTCGTCGGTGCCGTGGCCGCTGTCGGTGAGCGTCTGGAGGACGCCCTCACAACCCTCGTGCTCGTCGAGCGGGTGGCCGTGGCTGTCGTGACCGAGGAACGCCTGCACCTTGACCTTGGTGCAGTCGATGGTGCCGTCCTCGGGGTCGGTGACGGCGACCTTGTACCTCACCTGGTCGCCGAACTGGAAGAACCCTCCGTCCGGCGGCGGGAGCAGCGAGACCGTCGGCCGGGTGTTGCCGGCGACGATCGGCACGCTCGCGGTGGCGCTGACGCCGTCGGTGTTGGTGATCTTCAAGACGGCGCTGTAGTTGCCGGCCGTGCTGTAGGTGTGCGACGGGTTCGGGTCGGTCGAGTCGACGGTGCCGTCGTCGTCGAAGTCCCACGCGAACGTGAGCGCCTTGCCGTCCGGGTCCACCGAGCCCGCGCTGGAGAACTGCACGGTCAGTGGCACGGGTCCGTCGGTCTTGTCCGCCGAGGCGCGCGCGACCGGCGGCCGGGTGCCCTTGACGTAGTCGATGCGGTAGACGCCGGAGTCGGCGTTGTCACCACCGAAGCCCGAACCCCATTCGATGAGGTACAGCGCGCCGTCAGGACCGAACTTGATGTCCATGGGCCGCTTGAAGCTCATCGTCTTGAGGATCTGGTTGATCTTGACGAGCGAGGTGACGTTCTCGTTGAGCTGGAACGAGAACATCTTGTTGGTGTTCCACTCACCCATGATCGCCTTGCCGTCCCAGTACGCCGGCCACTTGACGGTCGACTGGAGGTCGGCGTCGAAGCGGTAGACGGGGCCGGCCATCGGCGCGCCGCCGTTCAGCTCGGGGAAGTTCGCCGCGTCGGTGTTGTAGTGGTACCAGACCGTCGCCGGGGTCATCGCCGGCGGGTTGGTGAGACCCGTGTTGTTCGGCGAGTCGTTGACCGGCGCGGTGCAGTTGAACGCCGAACCCGAGGCACCGGTGGCGAAGTTGTAGTCGATGTACGGCCTGTTGTTGGCGACGCAGTAGGGCCAGCCGTAGTTACCCGGCTTGTCCATCAGGTTCCACTCGACGCTGTTCTCCGGACCGCGCGTGGCGCTCGCGGCGTTGGCGTCAGGTCCGTAGTCGGCGACCAGCGGGTAACCGGTCTTCGGGTCCAGACCCATGCGGAACGGGTTGCGCATGCCCATGGCGTAGATCTCGGGCTTGGTCTTCGCCGTTCCGGGAGCGAACAGGTTGCCGGCCGGCACGGTGTAGGTGCCGTCAGCCTCCGGGTGGATGCGCAGCACCTTGCCGCTCAGGTCGTTGGTGTTGCCCGCGGTGCGCTGAGCGTCCCAGGACGAACGGCCCGACTGCTCGTCGATCGGGGCGTAGCCGTTGGAGGCGAACGGGTTGGTGTTGTCACCGGTGGCGAGCCACAGGTTACCCGTCTTGTGGTCGATGACCATGCCGCCGCCGTGGTGGCAGCACTCGGCCCGCTGGACCGGCACATCGAGGATCTTCTTCTCGCTCGCCAGGTCGAGCGTGTCACCGTTGACGGTGAACCTGCTCAGCCGGTCGACGTTCACACCGGTCGGCGAGTAGTAGAGGTAGATCCACTTCGTGGTGTCGAAGTCCTTGTCGAGCGCCATGCCCAGCAGGCCGCTCTCGTTGGCGGTGAACACGCTGAGGTGGGCCGCCGTCACGGTGCTGCCGGTCGTCTTGACGATCTTGACGTCGCCGAGCCGGTCGATGTAGAAGACCCGGCCGTCCTTGGCGATGTCCAGCATCATCGGGTTCGACGTGTTGTCGTCGAGGGTGACCTTCTCGTAGCTATCGCTCTGCGACGCCGAGCAGTCGGCCTTCACCGCGCCGGCGGCGGTCTTGATGCCGCCGAGGAGCATGCTCAGGAACTGCGGTTCGACGAAGCTCGCCTTGGTGTGGCCGAGGCCGGTGTACCAGGAGCGTCCGCCGTCGAAGTCCTGGCACCACACCGTCGGGTGGTCGATGCCCATGGTGCCGCCGGTGTAGGACTTCTCGTCCAGCGACGCCAGCACGTGCACGGTGCCGCGGGGGTTGGCCCGGTAGTCGTACCACTCGTCGGTACGGCTCCACGACGTCGGCAGACCCACCGTCGACGGGTGCGCCGGGTCCTCGACCTTGACGGTGGCCTGCTGGATCGCCGGGTGCGACTTGAAGTACCCGCCGACCAGCTTGCCGTACCACTCCCAGTCGTAGCTGCTGTCGGACGCCGCGTGGACGCCGGCGTAGCCGCCACCGTTCTGGATGTAACGCTGGAAGGCGTCCTTCTGAGCCTGCGTGCTCAGCGGGTCACCGGTCGTGGACATGAAGACGACGGCCTGGTACTGCGCCAGGTTCTCGTCGGTGAACAACGCGCTGTCCTCGGTCGCGTCGACCGCGAAGTTGTTCTCCAGGCCGAGCTTCTGGACGGCCGCGACCCCGTCAGGGATCGAGTCGTGCCGGAAGCCGGTGGTCTTGGAGAACACCAGGACCTTGAACGCCGGGTCCGCGGCGGCCGAGGCGTTCGCGGCACCTGCCGGGATCGAGACGAACGCAAGGAACGGCAGGACGATGGCGAGGGCCATCGTGGCCGCCGTCGCTCGCCTGGAACGGTGCATTCTGAGCGTGGTGGACGCACTGCGCCACCGGGCCCACGTTCGAGAACGTGGAGACATGAAGCCTTCTTTCCTGACCAGGGGGGGACTGTCAGGCAAGGCGCGCGCCGCCGCGCTTGTTGCCATCTGCTAGCGGTGGACGGGTGGGGTGCTGGAGGGTACCGTCTCCAGGTCTTCGGGGGCCCGTCAGAGAGCCGTGGGCCGGGGTAGGGGAGTCATGATCATGGTTGGGTCGTCGATGAGACGGCTGATCACCATGCTCGCGGCGCCGCGGGACGCGGCGCCGAAGCCGAGATCAGAGGCGGCGAACCAGCACGGACCAGCCTGGCGTGCCACGACCAGCCGTTCCAGTTCCGCCTGTGCGTGCGGCAGCAGCCACTCCGCCAGGGTGGCGAAGTAACCGCCGACGACGATCACTCGCGGGTTGAACAGGTTGGCGATGATCGAGCCGCCATGCCCGAGCCATCGCCCCACCTGCGCCGCCGCGTCGAGCATTCGCGGGTCACCCGCGGCGAGTCCCGCCGCGATCTGCGCCGCGCGTTCTTCGGGATCGGGCACAGCCGGGCCCGATCCTTCCGGCAGGGCCGCGCGCGTCAGCGCCTCCAGCCCCACCTTGGTCTCCCAGCAGCCGCGCCTGCCGCAGCCGCAGCGCTCGCCGGCCGGGTCCACCGGCAGGTGCCCGACCTCGCCTGAGAAGCCGTCCGCGCCGCGCAGCAGCCGGCCGTCGATGATGAAGCCGCCGCCGACCCCGACCTCGCCGGTGAGGTAGACCATGTGCGGCGTACCGGCGGCGACGCCTGAGGTGTACTCGGCCAGGGTCGCGAAGTTGGCGTCGTTGTCCACGGTCACCGGAAGGCTCAGCGGGCCAAGGGCCTCTGTGAGCCGGTCGGCCAGCGGCAGGTCGTACCACTCGAGGTTCGGCGCGAGCGTGACGACGCCGCGTGCCACGTCGACCAGCGCGGGAACCGCCACACCGATCCCGGCGGGGACGGCACCGGCCTGCCGCATCGCCTTGATGGCCTCTCCGGCGACGACGCCGAGCCGGCGCAGGGAACGTTCCGGACCGCTGCCGACGGCGTCGAACCCGATGCTACGTTCCACGACGGCCCGGCCGCTCAGGTCGCAGCCGTACACCGAGATGTGGCCGACGTTGATCTCCAGGCCGAGCGCGCCGACGTGCGCGCCGTGCAGCGCCACCGCACGACGCGGACGGCCGACCGCGCCGACGTGCTCGATGCCGACCTCGCGCGCCAGCCGCCGGTCGAGGAGCTCGGCCACCAGGTTGGAGACCGTCGCGCGGTGCAGGCCGGTCGTGTCCGCGATGTCGGCCCGGGAGCGGGACGCGTGGTCGCGCAGCTGGCGCAGCACCAGCGACAGGTTCGACTGGCGCATCGTGACGTTGCTCGTCGGCGAGACGGCGCCGCCGATGGCACGGATCTGGTGCTCCTGCGTCACGCGGTCACCACCTCTCCCGTTTGTCTCTGCGATCAATTAATGAGGGTTGTAACACGCAGATGTCCGTTCTGCACCCCATGGATCAGGTAACGAGTTGACATCGACAGGCATCGTCCCAGGTCAGTACGAAAATCCATTCACGTTACGCGAAAGTTACAGAGAAGCACGCCTGGCCTCCCTTGCCTCGTGCGGGTGATGTGTGTCATTAATTCGGCCAGCCATGCAAACCAATCAGGAGGGTCGTGGAACGCCGGGAAGATCACGGCCACACCGGCGGGCCGGGATTCACCGGCAGGTCGAGGGGGATCCCCGCTGACCAGGCCACGATTCGCCGCTCAATCTTTCGCTCGTTCCAGCTGCAGGTGGCCCGCCGGGCGATCGAACTGGTCGGTGAGGCGGCGCCCCCAAAAGGCGGTTCCGCGCCATCGCGGTGATGGCCGGCGAAGGCATCCCGGTGGAGGTCGCCTGCCGCGTCCTGGCCGTCTCTGTATCCGGCTACTACACCTGGCGGGACCGGCCGCCCTCGCCGCGGCGTTGAGTGTGAGCGCGACGGCCGCCAGCTATTCGATGTCCCATCGTGACAGGTCGGTACCTTTGGGGAGTTTCCAATCCCGCCAGCAGCGACAGTTCGGCCCCCCGGCGAAGGGATCTGTCGGCGATACAAGCGGCGAGTCTGAAGCCGATCAGGGGCGTGTCAGCGGACCAGGCGCAGGTTCGGTACCGGGTGGGGGCCTTCGGACTCGATCGGATTCGGTCTCCATGAAAGAGTGGTACAGGTACGCGCGGGCGCCGGCCCATGTGCGCGACGTCGCGATGCCGGCGATACCGAACGCTCGGCCCGGCGATTCACAGCGGGGACAGGCGTTCGCATTGCGTCCGGGACCGTACGGCTCTTCGCTGACCTTCAACGGCGTACCGGCCGAGCATGCCGTCCCAGTGGGTGCGCTCCAGCAGTCGGCCCAACCACGGAGAAACGGCGGTGATGTTCACGAGCCCGCGCTGTGAGGCGATCTCCAGTGTCCGAAGGCTCTGAACGTCGATGAACCACAAACCACTCAGATCGAGGCTAGGGGGCTTGTCGTCTTTCCGTGTCGCGGTCAGCGCCCCCATTACCGTGATCACACCACGGTAGTCGAGTTGCCCTTCGACCCGTACGCCCGGGACTCCTGTCAAGGAGGTGATCCGCAGGGCCCCGTCATCGTAGTTGAGGAGAAATGTCGTGACGTCCATGATGTGTCCTTCGCGCGCTTGATCATCAAGCCGCTGGGTCTGGACGGCACGAAGGGTCCCGAGGTAGAACTACGCGTCTAGGGATCAAGACGACGGACTTCGCACACGAAGGCTACGCCCCTTCTCCGCACATAACCACCACCACCCACCGAGAGTCGTCGATCGCGGTCACCCGCCCCTTGATCTTGACCGGTGGCTACCGCGCGGGCCGGCAGTCAAAGCGTGTACGGGCGACGTCGTCAGCTTGGGTCGGTCGCCTTCAGCTTGACGGCCGCGGCGATGAGGTCTGCCATACCCGTCCTGTTGTTGATCAGCTCGTGTGCGACGGAGGACAAGGTCCTGTTGTGGTCGCGGGCGTACTTGCGGAGCACGGTGAAGGCGTCGCCGACGTTGATCTTGCTCCGTTCGGCAAGCATGCCCTTGGCCTGTTCGATCACAACCCGGCTGTTGAGCGCGTATTGAAGCTGCTCGGTGACCGCCTGCTGCTCGCGCAGCGTGCGCTCGTTCAAGATGCCGATCGTGGCCACGTCCGCGAGCGCCTGTGCCACAGAGGTGGTGTCCTGCGGCAGCTCTCCCGCGAGCGTGTTGAACAGACCCATCGTGCCCAGCACCTGACCGCGCAGTCGCAGCGGGAACGCGTGCACCGCGCTGAAGCCGATCTCGTGGGCGGTGGCCGAGAACCGCGGCCACATCGAGGGGTCGGCCGACAGGTCCGCGCACATCACGGGGGCCCCGCCTCGGAAGCAGTCGAGGCAAGGCCCCTCCTCCTCCTGTAACTGAAACAGCTCCAGCAGCCGCACTTCCTGACTGGAGGCGGCGACCCGCATGAGCGCGCCGCGCTGATCGGCCAGCAGGATCCCCGCCGCGTCGACCTCGAAGATCTCCACGGCATGTTCCGCCAGCGCCTGCAGAAAATCGATGACGTCGAAACCGGCCACCAGGGTGTCGGCGAGTTCGACGAAGACCTGAGCGGTTCTTCGGTAGAGCACTTCCGTCACCTGCTCAGCCTCACTCTCTCTGTTGTGCGATCACGATGACTACGGTTCGAAGCGCAGAATGTTCGCCAGCACGTCGTGAGACACGTCCCGAAGGCTGCGGCCGGCCACGTAAGCATGCGCGCGGAGCCGGACGAACGCGGTGGTCAGATCCGTGTCCATCTGGACGGCGACCATGCCTGTCGCCTGATGCACCTCCGCCCAGCGGTCTACCTGCCCCAGCTCGACGTCCGCAGGTTCCGCGCCCAGGCCGGCGACCTGATGGGTCTGGACGAGCAGCGCGGCGTCGGCGAACACCAGTGCGTCTCCGGTCTCCTGCTGGGTCAGCCCTCCAGGCGCAGCTCGGCTGATCTCCATGACGCCGACCGTGATCGCACCTAGAAGCATGGGAAAGACGTGCATGGACCGGACCCCCGCGGTGACGGCGGCAGGAGCGAAGATCGGCCATCGCGAGACGGCGCCTGCCTCATCCAGGTCGGAGACCAGCACGGGCCGCCTTTCGTTCAGCGCGTCCATGCTAGGTCCTTCGCCAAGCGTGGCCTGGAGATCCGCCAATCGCTGGGCGGTGGCACCCGCTGCGCAAACCGGCTCGTAGGAGATCAGCTTGCTGGTGAGAGCGACGCCGACCCCTTGCGCGACCAAGGCGTCCGCGCAGGCTCCACAGATCGTGTCGATCGAAACCGACTTGTCGTCCTCTCGGACCTTGGCATTGATCAAGCCCCACACGAACACCGTTCGCTGGTCCATCGGCCTCCGCCGTCTGCCCCGCCATTGATCGCGATGCTTTCAAGAGATTCGGACTGAGTAGTGATGACGGCTCCCGGGGCCTGCATTGGTAGAACGAGTCGCTCCAGCCGGTGTGGTGGAGAAATCGGCGTACCGGATCGGAGACGCGGGCGAAGCGCACGATGCCGCTGCCCGCTGCGCCGGCCAGTACACGCAGGCTCCCACATGAATGAACCGCGGTTCGCTGAGATCGTCTGATTCACGCTCTGCCCTGCCGCTCCTGGGGGCAGGGCCGGACCGGGCGGAACGGGGTCACGGTCTCCGCCGGGCCTGCGCTGTTAGTGCTGGTCCCGTACCTGGGAGGCATGCTCCTGAGCGTGCTCCTTGGTGGCCTGCGCCGCATCGGACGCCGACTCCTTGACCTGCTGCACGGCACCCTGAGCGGTCGACTTGGCCTCCTGGCCGAGCGACTGGGCCGACTCCTTCAGCGAGTCGATCACCGGCTCGATGTACTCGCCGGCCTGCTCTTTGACCTGGCGGGCGGCACGCCGCTCCGCGATGGTCTCCGGGATGAGGGCGGCGACCAGGGCGCCCGCGCCGAAGGCGATCAGCCCGGCGGCCATCGGATTGCCCCGCGTCTTCCGCAACGTGGCGTCGGGCGCGGCCTTGACCGCGTCGGCTGCCTGAGCGGCGTTGTCCTTGACGGTGTCGCCGGCGGCCGCGAGGTTCTGCTTGACGCTGCCGGCGGTGCCGCCCGCACCGTCGCGAAGCCGGTCGGTGGCGTGCCCGGTCGTTCCCATCACACGCTCCGTGAGATCGCGGGTTCTGTTGCGGATGCCGTCGGCGCGGCGCTTCATGATCTGCCGGGGGCTGGTCTTGTCGGTGAGCCGGTCGACGTCCTGCGTCAGTTCGGCGCGGGTCTGCCTGATCTCTGCTTTCAGTTCTTCAGATCGCGTGCCCATTGGGCGTCCTCCTTGAGGGTTTGTACGGTCTGCTCGGGCACCGGGTTGACTTCGCGCATCTTGTTCCTGCCGGTGACGAACATGGCGGCGGCGGCGCCGCTCCACAGGACGGCGACGATGAGCGCGGCCCAGCCGGCGTCCAGGACGCTGTCCAGTCCCCAGACCAGGGCCAGGCTCAGGAACAGGGCGGCCATCCAGCCGGCGACGCCGGCTCCGCCGTACAGGCCGGCGGCCTTTCCCGCCTTGCCGGCCTCTTCGCGGATCTCCGTCTTGGCCAGTTCGACCTCCTGGCGGAACAGCGTGGACAGGTCACCGCCGATCTCCCCGATCAGCTCGCCGAGTGATCGTTCCTCGTGGCCGGGGAGCGTCATCGAGGCTCTCCGCCTCGGTAGCCGGCGGGGCTGACCGACTGGTACGGCTCACCCGAGGACGGGTCGGCCGGGTACGGGCTCGTCGTGCTGGTCGTCGCCGGGTAGGCCGTCACGGGGGTCACCGGGGTCACCGGGGTGACAGGGGTCGCGGGCGTCACCGAGGTCATCGCGTCGTACGACGGGTCGCCGGCGGTCTGCCGGGACAGCGGGGGGCTGGTCGTACGGGCCGGTGTGTCGTCCTGTTCCAACTTGGCTCCGGCCTTGGCGATGCGGGAGGCCACGAAACCCGCGGCCAGCGCGCCGATGAGGAACACGGCGGGGCGTCTGCGGGCGAAGGCCTGTATGTCGGAGGCGGCGCCGCCGATGCCGCGCTCCTCCAGGTAGTCGGCGGCCTTGTGGCCGGTGCCGGCGACGTGCTGGAGCACGCCGTGCACGGGGCTCTCCGGCTTGCCGTTGTCGGTCATCGTGGTGAGGTCGTCGGCCCAGGTGCGAACGCCCTGCGCCGCCCGCCTGCTCTGCGCGTCGGCCTCATCGCGGACGCGTCCACGCAGGTGGCCGACGGCCTGTCCGGCCTGCGCACGCATCTCGCCGCCGACGTTGCGGGCCTGGTCCTTCGCCTCGTGCGCGGTGTCCACGGCCACGCTTCTGGCACGTTCTACGGTGCCTGACTCATGGCTGGTCGTGCCGGGTGTCGGGTATTCGGTCACTGTTGGCTCCTCTGCCGTCGTGGCTGGCTGACCATTACGCCTGCCCGTCAAATCAGCACATAACCGAATGTCATGACAATACGACGTCGTTATGATCGGACGATCTTGGGCCGTTTACCGCATTGTGCTGGGAGGCGCCACCGGCGCACGCCGAGGAAAAACTTTCTCGTTGAGTGGCGCCTTGGCCACAGAATGTGTAGTCCTAACGAGATAGGGCAGGAGATCCTTTAGAGATGCACCAGCGACGCCGATTCCCCAGCCACTAGGACCGAGCCCCAAGTCGATCGAACTGCACCACGCAGGAGGGGCCGTCCGGCTGGGCGAGGCTTCATACGCGGACCGTCGCATGATCGGGCATCAGGGAGAGCGTCCATGAGTACCATCACCGAATCGGTCGACGTCGCGGTCCCCGTACGGACCGCGTACAACCAATGGACCCAGTTCGAGTCCTTCCCGGACTTCATGGAAGGCGTGGAGTCCATCACCCAGCAGAGCGACACGATGACCCACTGGAAGATCAAGATCGGTGGGGTCGAGCGCGAGTTCGACGCCCGGATCACCGAGCAGTTCCCCGACTCGCGGGTGGCGTGGGAGGCCGTCGACGGTCCTCAGCACGCCGGCGTCGTCACCTTCCAGCGGCTGGACGACACCCACAGCCGGGTGACCCTGGAGATGCGCACCGAGCCCGAGGGCGTCGTGGAGAACGTCGCCGACTCGATGGGGATGCTGTCGCGACGCGCCAAGGGTGACCTGCGCCGCTTCGGCGAATACATCGAGGGCCGCCACAGCGAGACCGGCACCCGGCGCGGCGACGTCGAAATGCCGCACACCCACTAAGGGAGGCCGGCACCACAGTGGCACGCGGCCGTACCGGGAGGGACGGTCGCGTTCTCGCTTTCATCGGTGCTCTCCACGCGGAGAGCACCATCATTCCGCCATCGGGAGCCGGACATGACCACACCCCTTCAGGACCTGGCCAAGCACGGCCAGAGCGCCTGGATCGACTACCTGTCCAGGAACTTCGTCCGCAACGGTGACCTCGCCGCCCTGATCGACGAAGGCGTGGCGGGTGTCACCTCCAACCCCACGATCTTCCAGGCGGCCATCGCCGAGGGCGACGCCTACGACGAGCAGCTCCGCGAGGTGTTCGCCGTGCACAACGATCCCAAAGAGGTGTTCCTGGCCTTGGCCCGCAGGGACATCCAGGACGCGTGCGACCTGCTGCGGCCGGTCTTCGACCAGGGTGACGCCTCCCGCGACGGGTGGGTCTCCCTGGAGGTCGACCCTCAGCTCGCCGACGACACCCAGGGCACGATCGACGAAGCCACCCGGCTGTACGAGATGATCGGCCGGCCCAATCTATTCGTGAAGATCCCCGGCACGACGGCGGGCCTGCCCGCCATCGAGGAGACCGTCGCCCGGGGCATCCCGGTGAACGTGACCTTGCTGTTCTCCCTGCGCCGCCACCGCGAGGCCGCCGAGGCGTACCTGCGCGGCCTGCGCCGTCTGCACGCCACAGGCGGAGACCTGCACGCCGTCGCCTCGGTCGCCTCCTACTTCGTCTCCCGTGTCGACACCGAGGCCGACCGCCGCCTGACCGAGATCGGCGGCCACGACGACCTCAAGGGGACGCTGGCCGTCGCGAACGCCAAGCTCGCCTACCAGACCTACCTGGAGCTGTTCAGGGGCGACGACTGGGCGGAGCTGGAGGCCGCGGGGGCCTCGCCGCAGCGCTGCCTGTGGGCGTCCACCTCGGTGAAGAACCCCGAGTACCGCGACGTCCGCTATGTCGAGGAGCTGGTCGGCGCGTACACCGTCAACACGATGCCGCGCGACACGCTGGAAGCCTTCCAGGACCACGGCCGGGTCGCCGACACCCTGGAGCGCGACGTGGACGAGGCGCGCGACGTCTTCGACCGGTTCGCCGCCGCGGGTGTCGACTACGACGACGTCACCGACACCTTGGAGCGCGAGGGCGTCGCCAAGTTCGCCGCGTCCTTCCGGCAGCTCTTCGACGGCGTGGCGGCCAAGCGCCGCGAGATGGGTCAGGGATGAGCATGGGTGGCACCGACTTCCGGCGCGAGCTGGGCCGGCAACTGCGGGTGGACTCCGTCCGGGCCAGTACTGCCGCCGGTTCCGGGCACCCGACGTCGTCGATGTCCTCGGCCGACCTCATGGCCGTCCTGCTGGACGGTCACCTGACGCTGGACTACCAGGATCCCGGCAATCCAGGCAACGATCACCTGATCTTCTCCAAGGGGCACGCCTCACCGCTCTACTACGCCGTCCTCAAGGCCGCCGGCTCCATCACCGATGAGGAGCTGCTGACCTTCCGCACGTTCGGCAGCCGGCTGGAAGGCCATCCGACCCCGCTGATCCCGCCGACCGACGTCGCCACCGGGTCGCTCGGCCAAGGGCTGCCCGTCGGCGTCGGCATCGCGCTGGCCGGCAAGCGGCTGGACCGGCTGCCGTACCGGGTGTGGGTACTGTGCGGGGACTCGGAGATGGCCGAAGGCTCCATCTGGGAGGCCTTCTCGCACGCCGCGTGGGACCGCCTGGACAACCTGACGGCGATCATCGACGTCAACCGGCTGGGCCAGACCCGCGAGACGATGCTCGGCTGGGACCTGGACGCCTACGCCGCCCGGGCCCGCGCGTTCGGCTGGCACCCGATCATCGTCGACGGCCACGACGTCGACGCCATCGACGCGGCCTACACCGAGGCGGAGGCGACCACCGGCAAACCCAGCGTGGTGATCGCGCGCACGATCAAGGGGCAGGGTGTCAAGGCCGTGGAGGACCAGCCCGGCAAGCACGGCCAGCCCATCGCCGACGCCGCGGCGGCCATCGCCGAACTCGGCGGCGAACGGCACCTGACCGTCGACGTCGCCGCGCCGGCCCACGATGGCAAGGCGCATCACTTCGACGTGCCCGGCGGCCGGATGCCCACTTGGCGGCTCGGCGAGCAGGTCGCCACCCGGCTCGCGTACGGACGGTCGCTGGCGGCGCTCGGCTCCATTCGCGGCGACGTGGTCGCCCTGGACGGCGAGGTGTCCAACTCCACCCATGCCGAACTGTTCGCCCAGGCCCACCCGGAGCGCTATTTCGAGATGTTCATCGCCGAGCAGCAGCTCGTCGCCGCCGCCGTCGGGTTGCAGGCGCGCGGCTGGGTCGCGTTCGCCTCGACCTTCGGCGCGTTCTTCTCCCGCGCGTACGACTTCGTCCGCATGGCCGCGGTGTCCCGCGCCGACCTGCGGCTGTGCGGGTCGCACGCCGGTGTCTCCATCGGTGAGGACGGGCCCTCCCAGATGGCACTGGAGGACATGGCCGCCATGCGCGCCGTGCACGGCAGCACCGTGCTGCACCCCTCGGACGCCAACCAGACCGCGCGCCTGGTGGCCGAGATGGCCGACCGGCCAGGCGTCACGTACCTGCGCACGCTGCGCGGCAAGACCGAGGTGCGCACGCCGCCGGACGAAGAGGTCCACATCGGCGGCAGCCGGGTGCTGCGTTCCGGCGACCACGACGACATCACCCTCGTCGCCTGTGGCGCCACCGTCCAGGAGGCGATGGAAGCGGCGCTCGCGCTGGCCGCCGACGGCGTCGAGGCACGCGTGATCGACTGCTACTCCGTCAAGCCGATCGACGCCGCCACACTGAGCGAGGCGGCGCACCAGACCCGCGCCCTCATCACCGTGGAGGACCACTGGCCCGAAGGCGGCCTCGGCGACGCCGTCCTGGAAGCCCTGGCCGAGCACCCCGCAGGCACCCCGGTGCACAAACTGGCCGTCCGCGACATGCCCACCTCAGGCACCCCGGCCGAACTCGTGCACGCCGCCCGGATCGACGCCGCCGCAATCATCGAGGCCGCCGGCGCGTTCCGCGCCTGATCGCGCGGACGCCGCATGGGTCGGCGATCTCGTGGAGACTATGGCGCCTGGAGCACCTTGGTCAGGGGGGCGGTCGTGATCAGGGTGCTCGCCGCCTTGGCGAACTCGGCGTCGAGTGTCACCAGGGCGTCCGCCTGGAGCCTGGTCAGTGCGACGTACTCCGCCTGGTACGTGTCCGGCCAGCCCAGGGTGTGGGCGACCTCCCAGGCGACGGATTGGAGCACGCGGTCTCCCAGTAGCCGGATGCGCAACGAACGGATGCCGTCGAGGGTCTTTTTGGCGGTCCGCTCGTCGGTGTCGCCTCGGCGGACGGAGCCGTACAGGAGCGCTAGTGCCTGGGATCGCAGCAGTGCCGGCGCGAGCAGCGCGTGGCCCGCCGGGATCGCCACACCGTCAGTCGCGAGCCGGATGGCCACCGGAGCGTCGATGACGAATCGTGTCATGCGAGCACCTTCCCATAGCGCCGCCGGACTGCGGCACGGCCGGCTCGCGTGAGTCCTCGATTCACGTGACAACAGCTTCGGGCTCAAGGCCCGTAGCGTGTTGCCAGGTCGAGGAAACCCGGCCGGTCGTGGGTGTCCATAGGAGGGCGTGTCGCCGTGAATCCGTTCGATGACCCCGACGGCACCTTCAAGGTGCTCGTCAACGACGAGGAGCAGCACTCGTTGTGGCCGGCGAAGCTCGCCGTCCCGGCCGGGTGGCAGGTGGTCTACGGCGACGCGGACAGGCAGGCGTGCCTGGACTACGTCGAGAGCAACTGGACCGACATCCGCCCGCGCAGCGCTCGCGCGGTCACCCGGAGCTGACCGCTCGTCACGCGCCCGCACGGAAGCGCGAGGACAGGCACGCTCGACGGTGCCGGGATCCGATACGTGACATGGAGGCTGAGCGGCATGGAGCCTGAAGTGCTGACCGACACGCTTCTGGCCCGGGCTGACCGGACGCCGGATGTCGTCGCCTACGAGAGTGCCGACCCGCTCGGCCCCGTCAGTACCTTGACGTACGCACAGGTCGCGGCCCGGGCCTCGGTTCTGGCCGAGCGGCTCGCCTCGGTCGCCGACGGTCCGGTGCTGCTGGCCTGTCCGGCGGGGCTCGACTACGTGGTCGCCGTGTTCGGCGCGTTCCTCGCCGGCCGGCCGGTGATCCCGGCCTTCCCGCCAGGCACCTCGTCAAGGAGCGACGGCGATCGGCTCGCCGGCATCGTCGCCGACGCCCGCCCGCCGGTCGTCGTGGCACCCCAGCGGTACGCGGAGATCACGACGCCCGCCGCGCTGAGCGTGCCAGGCGCGGAGGCGGACGGCGCGGCGTGGCGGCGGCCGCGCGGAACGGCCGGGAGCGACGTCGCGGTCATTCAGTACACCTCGGGCAGCACGGGCCGGCCGCGGGGCGTGCTGGTCCGGCACGACAGTCTCGCCGCCAACACGGCGGCCATCGTGGAGCGGTTCGAGCTGCACCCGGACTCCCGCGGGCTGACCTGGCTGCCGCCGTTCCACGACATGGGGCTCGTCGGTGGCTTGCTGACACCGATGGCCGCGGGCATCCCGATGCGTATCATGCAGCCCGGCGACTTTCTCAAGGCACCGCTGTGGTGGCTGACGCAGATCAGCGAGACCGGTACCACCCACACCGGCGGCCCCAACTTCGGCTACGACCTGTGTGTACGCCGGGCGCGTGGCGGTCATTCGCTGGACGGGATCGATCTCTCCCGATGGCGGGTCGCCTTCAGCGGCGGCGAGACCGTCCGGCACCGGACCATGGCGGACTTCGCGCGGCGGTTCGCCTCGGCCGGTTTCCGCGCCGAGGCGTTCCTTCCCTGCTACGGCCTCGCCGAGGCGACGCTGATCGTCAGCGCCGGTCACTGGTCGGAACCTGCCGCCGGCGCCGCCGACGCCGCCGTGAGCTGCGGGACGCCGGTGCGGGGGCAACGGGTCGTCGTCGTCGACCGGGAACGCCACCTGCCGGTGGACGAGGGCCTGGAAGGCGAGATCTGGATCGCCGGGCCGAACGTCACGCCCGGCTATCTCTCCGGCGATTCCGGCGGCCTCTTCGGCGAACTGGACGGGACTCGCTTCCTGCGCACGGGAGACCTCGGGTACGTGCACGACGGTGACCTCTTCGTGAGCGGGCGGATCAAGGACGTGATCGTCTTCCGTGGGGTGAACCACCACGCGGTCGACGTGGAGGTGGCGGCGCTCGACGCGGCCGGCAATGCCGGCCGCATGGCCGCGGCGTTCCTGGTCGACACCGGGCCCGAACCGTTGCCCGTACTCCTGCTGGAGACACACGGGAGGCGGGACGAGACGCTGACATCGGAGGTGCGGGCCGCCGTGCTGGCTCGCACCGGGCTGCGCCTCGGCGTCGTCGCGGTGCTCCCGCCGCGCTCGCTGCCGCGCACGTCCAGCGGGAAGATACGGCGTTCCGCCGCGCGTGAGGCCTTTCTGGCCGGCTTCTACGACGACGTGCTCCCCGGCGGCAGGGCCGCGCTCGCGGTGCCGGCCGGCGACAGCGCCGACGACGCGGCCGCCGGGCTCTCCACCGTGATCTGCGGCATCGTCGCCGCGGTCTGTGAAGCCGATGACTGCCGGCCCGCGGACAACCTGATCGATCTCGGTGTCGACTCGGTGCGCGCGGCGGAGGCCGCGGCCGTGCTGGAGAACGCGCTGGGTCTCACGGTGCCGCTGGAGACCATCCTCGCCGTGTCCACGCCGGCCGACGCGGCGAAGGCCCTCGTCGCGGACTGGCTCGCCCAGGGCCAGGAACCCGGCCTCATCCGTGACCGCGTGATCACGGCCGGCGACGGCGTGGGAGTCGTGTGATGGATCTCGCCGCGGGACGCGGACTCGTCCGACGCTGGCGAGCCGGAGGCGAGGACGGGGCGCCGATTCCGCCGGGTCCCGTCCCCATGTCGAAGGTGCAGCGCGGGATCATGGTCTTCGAGCGGCTGTGCCCCGGCACCGCCGTCTTCAATCTGCGCTTCGCCGCTCGGCACACCGGGGACCTGGACGAGGACCGGCTGGACTCCGCGCTATCCGTCCTGGTCCGCCGGCATCCGTCCCTGCGCGCCACGTTCGCCGACGGTGACGACGGGCCGGTCCGGGTCGTCCGGGACGACATCGTCCTCACGGCACGACGGACGGACCTGCGGCATCTGCCACCGCTGCGGCGCGCGGCGACCGCACTCGAAAGCGCGGCGCGCGTCGCGGCGGAGGCGTTCGACCTGGAGCGCGGGCCGCTGGTGCGGGTGCACAGCTACCGCCTCGCGGACGACGAGCGCCTGCTCGTCTTCGTGGCGCACCACCTGGTCTGCGACGGCGGTTCCATGCGGGTGCTCCTGGCCGAGCTGGACGCCGCGTATCACGGCGGACTCAGGGGTGCGGCACCCGATCCGGCACCGGCGCCCGCCGGTCCGGCGGCGCTGGACTACTGGCGCACCCATCTCACCGGTCTGCCCGAGCTGGACCTGCCGGCCGATCACGCGCGCCCCGCGTTTCCGGCGTTCCAGGCGGGCTCGGTGCCGCTGCGGATCCCCGCCGAGCTGGTCGCGGACGCCGAGCGGCTGGCGCGGAGCGAGCGCACCACGCTGTTCACGGTGGTGCTGGCCGCGTTCCAGTTGCTGCTCGGGCAGCACAGCGGTCAGACCGACTTCGCGGTCGGGACACCCGAGGCGGGCCGGTCGCGGCCAGGCGTGCACGGCGCGGTGGGCCTCCTGTCGGACCTGCTCGTGCTGCGGGCCGATCTCAGCGGACGGCCGACGTTCCGTGAGCTCGTCCGCCGTGCGCGCGCCACCTGTCTGGCCGCCCTGGCTCACCGGGGTGTGCCGTTCGAGGACCTGGTCGCCGCGCTCGCGCCGGGACGTCACATCGGCGGCTCGCTGGTGCGGGCAAGCATCGCCTTTCAGGGTGACTGGGGCGAGCCGACGCTGGCCGGTTCGCCGATCGAGCAGGTCCCCATCGCGCGTCCCGGCATCCGTTACGACCTGGACCTGCATCTGTGGCGCGACCGGGGCGGGCTCTGGGGCATGTGGGACTACAGCGCGGAGACGTTCGAGCCGGCGACGGCGACCCGGATGGCGCGACGGCTGCCGGTGCTCCTCGCCCGCGGGCTGGCCGAGCCCGACACACCGATCGACCGGCTCGACCTGCTCACCGATCAGGAGCGGGAACTACTGGCCGGATGGCGGCAAGGCCCGGACACCGGGGATCCCGACGTCAGCCTGGTCGATCTGTTCTCGGCGCAGGCGGCCCGGACACCTGACGCGATCGCCGTGGAGGACCCGGGCCGCGCGCTGACCTACCGCCGGCTGGACGAGCGCTCCAACCAGCTCGCCCACCTGTTGCGCCGGCGGTCCGTCGAAGCGGGGGACGTCGTCGGCATCCGGCTCGGCAGGTCCGTGGATCTGCTCGTGGCGATGCTGGGCATCATGAAGGCCGGCGCGGCCTATCTGCCGCTCGATCCCGCGTACCCGGCCGATCGAACGTCCTACATGGTTCGCGACAGCTCGGCACGGATGGTCGTCACGGACGCGGAGCTCGCGGAGCTCGACGGGGAACCGGTGTCCGGTGCGGGCCTCGGGCCGGTGCCGCCGGACCGGCCGGCGTACGTGCTGTACACGTCGGGTTCGACGGGACGTCCCAAGGGTGTGGTCATCACCCACCGCAACGCGGTGCCGATGGTGATCTGGGGCGGGCGCGCCTTCTCGCCGGATCAGTTGTGCCGCGTGCTGGCCTCGACGTCGATCTCATTTGACGTGTCGGTCTTCGAGTTCTTCGCCCCGCTCTGCGCGGGCGGCACGGTGGTCGTGGTCGAGAACGCGCTGTCCCTGCTCGCCGATCCGCCGGATGTGACGATGGTCAGCTCGGTGCCGTCGGCGGCGCGCGCGCTGGTCAAGGCCGGTGCTCTGCCGCGCGGCACGCGGGTGGTCTGCCTGGCCGGCGAGGCGGTCACCGGAACGCTGGTCGACGACCTCTACGCCACCGGGCACATCGAGGCGGTCTACAACCTCTACGGTCCCACCGAGGACACCACGTACTCGACGTACACCCTGCTGCGGCCGGCGGAGCAGCCGCCTCCGATCGGCGCGATGCTGCCTCACGGACGTGGATACGTGCTCGACGGCGATCTGCGGCCGGTACCGGTCGGCGCGGTCGGCGAGCTCTATCTGGCCGGTCGCGGTCTGAGCCGTGGCTACGTCAACCAGTGCGCGCTCACGGCGTCGCGGTACGTCGCCGACCCGTACACGGCCACTCCGGGGGAGCGCATGTACCGGACCGGCGACATGGTGCGCTACCGGCCGGACGGAGCCTTGCTCTACCTGGGCCGGCGTGATTTCCAGGTCAAGGTGCGCGGGCAGCGCATCGAGCTGGGCGAGATCGAGAACACTCTGCAGGGGCACGCGCAGGTCGGCGACGCGGTGGTCACCCTGCGGGACGGCAGGCTGGTCGGTTACCTGACCGCGTGCCGGCCCGGCAGCCTCGACCTGGACGGCATCCGGGCGTACCTGCGGCGCACGCTGCCCATCGTCATGGTCCCGAGCACCCTGGTCGTGCTCGACGCGCTGCCCCGGACTCCCAACGGCAAGGTGGACCGCCTGGCGCTGCCCGCCGCGGACGCCCCGGTCGCGGCCGGCGGCGAGCCTCCGCGCGGAGACGACGAGGAACTGGTGGCCGAGGTCTGGCGGCAGGTTCTCCACCTGGACACGGTCGGACGTGACGACGACTTCTTCGATCTCGGTGGCGACTCGCTGAAGGCCGGCGAGGTCATCGTCGGGCTGCGCGAACGGTCGGGCCGCGGGCTTCCGCTCCGGCTGGTCTTCGAGAACTCCCGGCTGGCCGATCTCGCCGCGGCGCTCGCGGTGCCCGTACCGTCGCACGCCGGGCAGCGGGTCCCCCCGCGGCCGCCCGACGCCAGACCCGTCCTCTCCTTCGAGCAGCAGCGTGTCTGGCTGGAGTGCCTCATCAGGTCCGAGGGCGCCTACAACCTGCACGGACGCCAGTGGCTGCGCGGCCCGCTCGACGTGCCGGCGCTGGAACGCGGCATCCGGGCGATCATCGAGCGGCACGAGAGCCTGCGGACCACCTTCCCCGTCGTGCGAGGGCTGCCCGAGCAGCGGGTGACCGAGCCGGACCCGTCCTGGCGGATCGCCGTCGAGGACCTGTCCGGGCTCGGCGAGGGAGGGGCCGGCGCGGCGGCGCGCCTCGCCGACGGCGAGGCGGCGCGGCCGTTCGACCTGGTTCGCGGGCCGCTGCTTCGCTGCCTGCTGGTGAGGCTGAGCGACACCGAGCACCTGCTCAGCATGACCGTCCATCACATCGTCTCCGACGGCCGATCGATCGGGCTCATCCTCCGTGAACTCTCCGCGCTCTACCGGGCCGGCGGCGACGCCGAACGGGCCGGACTCCCGCCGCTGCCGGTCCAGTACCTGGACTACGCGGTGTGGCAGCGGGCCACGCTGACCGACGAGCGGCTCGCGTCGCCCATCGAGTACTGGCGTGACCGGCTCGCGGGAGCGCCGCCCGCGCTGGCTCTGCCGACCGCCCGCCGCCGGTTGCCGTCGCAGGGCACGGTCGGCGGCAAGGCGCGGTTCGTCCTCGGCGCCGACGAGGTGGCCGCGCTGCACAAGCTGTGCCGGGTGCACCGGGTGACCCCGTTCATGGCGATGCTCGCCGCGCTGGCGACCGTGCTGCGCCGCTGGTCGGGCCAGGACGACGTGGTCGTCGGCGTGCCGGTGGACACGCGGGGGGCCGCGGGCACCGGCGCGCTGGTCGGGCTCTTCGTCAACACCGTCCCGTTGCGCGTCGAGTTCACCGGGGACCCGGCGTTCGCCGAGGTGCTCGACCAGGTGCGGCGCACGGCTGTCGAAGGGTACGTGAACCACGGCACGACCCCGCTGGAGATCCTGGTCGGCAAGCTACGGCCGGTGCGGGACCCGTCGCGGACACCGCTGTTCCAGGTGCTCCTGAACATGATCGAGGACGCCGAGGACGAGTGGCGGCTGCCCGGCGTCGTGGCGGAGGCGCCGGACCTTCCGGCGCAGCCGAGCAAGTTCGACCTCAACCTCGACGTGCACCACAGCGGGAACGACTACCGGCTCGAACTGCTCTATCACGCCGAGCGCTTCGAGGCCCCGGCGATGCGGGCCCTGCTGGACCAGGTCGCGGCGATGCTCGCCGCGGCCGCCGACGACCCCTCCCGCGGCGTTCTGGAGTACGAACTGGAGCACCCGGCCGAGGACGGCGACGCGGCGCCGCCGGCCGGTGCCGTCGATGCCCGCGGGCTGCCGCGCGAGGTCGGCGGGAGCGGTGACGGGTCCGTGAGGCCGTCCGGGGTGTCCGGCTCCGCCGGTGATCTGCTCGCCGGCCTCACCGGTGACGACGTGCTCGCCGTGCCCACCGGTGACGCCGGCCTGATGATGTGCGCCACGTCCCTGGCGCTGCCCGCCGGGGCCGTCGTGGCGACGGCCGGCGCTCCTGACGCGCCGGCGGCGTGGTTGCGGGATGTCGGCGCGACCGCGGTCTACCTCACCGTGCCCCTGCTGCGGGCAGTGGCGGCGGATCCGGCCGGGACGGACCTGCCGCTGCTGCGCCGTGCGTTCCTCGACAACCGCGGCGACCTGACGGCACACGACGTGGTGTCGATGCGGCGGCTCGCGCCGAGGTGCCGGGTGGTCGCCGTCTACCGGACGGCGGGGGGGAGCGTGCCGCTGGCCGCCTACGAGGTGCCCGGCGCCTGGTCGCCGTCCACGGCGCCGCTGCGCGTGCCGATCGGCTGGGAGGTCGAGGGCCGTCCGGCGGTTGTGCGCAATCCGGCCGGACGCCGGGCCGTGACCGGCGAGGTGGGGGAGCTCCACGTCGGCGGCGCCGGCAGCGGGGATCTGGTCCGGCGACGACCCGACGGCCTGGTCGAGTTCGCCGGGCCGGGAGCGCCGGTAGGTGACCCGCTGGAGGCGGCCACGGTCCTGCGCGACCTGCCCGAGGTCCTGGACGCGGTGGTGACCGCGTACCGCGAACGCGACGGCCGGCCCGGTCTGGCGGCGTACGTCGCCTGCCGGGAGACCGCGGTCGACCTGGGCCGGTTACGACAGCACCTGGTGACCCATCTGCCGGAGTACCTGATCCCGCGGCACGTGGTGACGCTCAGGCGGCTTCCCCTGACGGCCGGCGGCGACTACGACCTGGCCGCGCTCCCCGCTCCCCACGGCGGCGACGCGTGACGGCGGCGCTCGGCACCGCTCGGGACACGGTCTTCGAGGAGGAGCCGGCGTGAGCACCCCGTCTGCCGACGGCACGGCGAACGGCTCCGGCGCGGAGCGCCTCGACCGGATCCTGGCGGTGACACGCGAGGTGTTGCGCAGTCCCGGCGTCGCCGCCGACGACGACCTGGCCGACCACGGAGGCACGTCGCTGTCGGTCGTCCGGATCGTCGCGGTGGCGAACCGCACACTCCACCTGGACATCAACCCCCGTGAACTCGGCGGAACCGTCACGGCCCGCGACCTGGCCAGGGTCGCGCGGCCATTGTGCTGAACAGCTGAACAGAGGATGAGTCGAGCATGACCGAGGCCTTCCCCGACGCGCTGACGGATCTGGTCGACGCGGTGCGGCAACTGGAGGGGCTGACCGCGCAGGTCGGCCCGTTCGCGCTCTACCCCGGCACCTGCGACCGGGCACCGGAACAGGTCGCCGCGCTGTGCCGGGCACTGGAGGTCCCGCTCACCTTCGACGCGCCGTCCGGCGACCGGGACTTCGCCGTCGTCAGCCTGGCGGCGGAGATCCAGCGCGCGCAGCGCGCACCCGGGCTGGCCGGCCTGTGCCCGGAGGACGTGGCCGCCGAGGCCCGGCGCCTCCGCCGGGCGGAGGACACCCGGTACCGGCGGCACGTGGTACACCGGCCGGACGGCAGCGTGATCGGTGTCGTGGACTCAGGCCCACCGGACGCGCCCTGTGTGCTGATATCGCCCCCCTGTGCCCTGAGCCACCGGCTCTCGCTGCCGTGGCTCACCGCGCTGGGCTCCGCGTACCGCTGCCTGGTCGTCCAGACGCGGGGCACGAGCGAGCGGATCGAGGAACCAGAGGACTTCGACCGGCGGGGCTACGACGTCGGCCACCAGGTGGACGATCTGCTCGCGGTGGCGGAAGAGATCGCCACCGGACCTGTCCACCTCATGGGGATCTGCGGCGGCGCGGCCGTGGCGCTGGCCACGGCCGCGCGGCGGCCCGACCTGGTCGGCTCCCTGAGCCTCTGGCACGCCGACCTGGAGTTGGGTGACGAGGCCCGGAAGTCCGACCACCAGGTCAACCTGCGTGCCCTGCTGGACCTCGGCGGTGAGTCGCGCGACACCGCGGCGTGGCTTCGCGGCAAGCTCACCAGCGGCCCGATGACCGGTGTCCCGGAACGGATCGGTCCCCTGGTCGTCCGGCCGTACGCCACGGACGAGCTCTTCTACCGGTACGCCAAGCTCACCGGGGCGACCATGCACTGGGATTCCCGGCAGACGGCGGTCAAGGCGGGCCAGCCCTGTCTCATCGTCACCAGTGAGGACGACGACACCGCGCACCCCGCCGGCTCCCGGCGGCTGGCCGAGATGATGCCCGATGCGCGACTGGTGTCGGCCGAACACGGAAACCACCTGGACGCCTTCCGCGCGACCCCCGAACAGGTCGCCTGCCTCGCCTCGTTCCTCGCCCGCTGACCGCGCGGCGCTAAGCCTGCTCGACCTCCGCGAGCAGCGCCTCCAGGTCGTCGATGCCGGCCTGCTCCACCTGTGCGCGGACGATCACCCGTGCCAGCTCGTCGACGGTCGGCGACTCGAACACGTCCCGCACGGCGAGCTGGACCCGAAAGGCGTCCCGGACGTGGACGATGAGCCGGGTCGCGAGCATCGAGAAGCCGCCGAGCTCGAAGAAGCTGTCGTAGACGCCGACCCGCTCGATGCCGAGCAGCTCCTGGAGGATCTCGGTGAGCCGCCGCTCCATCGGCGTTCGCGGCGCGGCGTAGTCGTCACCGTCCGCCGTGTCCCCCACGGGGCGAGGCAGAGCACGCAGATCGTAGGCGCCCCACGGCGTGCGCGGCAGCGTGTCGAGCACGAACAGATGACCTGGCACCAGGTGCTCGGGGAGGCGGGCCTTCACGAAATTGTGGATGGGCATCGTGCCGAGGTCCGGATCGGGGCCGGCCACGTAGCCGATCAGCGTCGTGCACCCGCCGGCGGCGGCCTGTTCGACGACGATCGCGTCCCGGACATCCGGAACGTCCCGGAGGACGGAGACGGTCTCGATGGGTTCGGGGGCCTGGCTCGCGCCGGACTTGCCCGCGTACTCGAGTGTCCCGTCGGGCCGCCTGCGTCCGAGGTCGCCGGTGCGCTCCCCGCCGTGCCAGATCTCGGCCAGTTCGCCGGCCGCCGCGGTGTGCCCGGACAGGCGCCGCAGCTCGACCCGCATGCCGGGGAGGGGGAGGCCGAGCGGCACACGCAGCGGAGCGTCGCGGACCTCCAGCCCGCCGGGTGCGTCGTAACAGGCGAGCGGACGGCCGTCCGCCGTGACGCGGTAGACGCCGACGCACCGGCGCTCCGGCGCCGTCCGCCGTACCGCCTCGACGTCGTGCGGCAGCAGTTCGCCGTCGTTGTCCACGATCACGCACCGCAGTGCCGGAAGGCTCGGCGCGGGCCGCTGAGCGAAGATCGCGCGCAGGATCGGCGGATCGAGGTACGCGACCGTGATGCCGTTGTCCCGCAGCCAGGTGGTGAGCGCGCCGATGTCGTCGCCGAACCCGCGGTCCGGGATCACCAGGCCGGCCCCGGCGCCGAACGCGCTGCACAGCGCCGACATCAGGTGACCCGGACGGCTGGACAGCACCACGAACCGGTCGTCGCGCCCCAGACCGAGCCGCTCGGCCGCCCAGTCGCCCGGTGCCGCCTCGGCCGCGCCGGGATCCGCGGGATCAAGCTCCGCGCCGTCGGCCGGCTGGAGCCCGCTCAGGTCGATCGTGCCGGGCGCCGGCTCGTCCGCCGGGTTCGGGTCCAGCACCGTCGTGATTCCGAGCGCTCCGGTCAGCGCCGGGTCGTCGGTCTCGATCACGGTGCAGTTCACTCCCGCCTGCGCCGCGCCGGTCAGGACCGCCACGAAGGCGGCGCTCGGGCGCCGGACCACGCCGACCCGGTCCTCGGCCGTGACCCCGCGCCGCGCCAGCACGCCGGCGACCCGGCCGGCGGCCGACGACAGCCGGCGGTAGCTCCAGCGGCCCGTGCCGTCCTCCACGGCGACCAGGTCGTCGTGGCCGGCGGCGTGCCGCGCGACGGAGAGGTGCGGTGCCGGACGGACGGACGGCTCGTCCGCCGCGGCGCCGTCCGGCTCCTCGGCCGGCACGTCGAGCAGCCGCGCGCCGGGGTCCGTGGCCGCGGCGCGCAGGAGCGTGCGCAGTTGCCGCAGCAGCGTCCGGCCCGTCGGGGGGTCGCAGCGGTCGGCGGGGAAGTCGAGCTTGAAGCGCAGCACGCCATCGGACTCCTGCGCGGTGAACGTCAGGTCGTAGCGGCTGAACAGCGACGGCGTCTCCATCGGCTCGATGGTCAGGCTGGTGACGTCCTCGGCCTCGGGACTCGCGACGACGTTGAGCACCACCTCGAACAGCGGCGTGCGGCGCGGGTCACGGGTGATGTTCAGGTCCCGTACGAGTTCGTCCATGGGGGCCTCGGCGTGCGCGTAGCCGTCGAGCGCCACCCGGCGCACGCGCTCCAGCAGCCGCGCGAACGTCGGGTTGTCGGAAAGGTCGACCCGCAGCGGCAGCATGTTGACGAAGAAACCGATCAGCCTGTCGGTCGCGCGGTTCGTCCGGCCGGCCACGGCGACCCCGATGACGAGGTCGGTCTGCCCCGACCACCGGCTGAAGATCGTCGCGAGCACCGAGTAGAGCACCATGAACAGGGTGACCCCGTGCGAGCGGCACAGTTCGTGCAGCGCGGCGGTCTCCTGCCGCGAGAGCTCGGCCACGACCTGGCCGGCCTCGGCCCGCATCGCGTTCGTGCGCCGCTGCACCGTGGGCATCGCGAGGAACCGCGGCGCGCCTCGCAGGTGCCGCCGCCAGTGACCGACCTGGCTTTCCAGTGCCTCACCGGTGAGCCAGTTCCGTTGCCACACCGCGTAGTCGCGGTACTGCACGGGAAGGGGGGACAGGCCGGCGCGGCACGGATCGCCACCCGCCTTGTACAGCGCGGTCAGCTCGCGGATGAACAGTCCGATGGACCACGCGTCGGAGACGATGTGATGCATAGTGACGCCGAGCGCGTGCTCCTCCTCGTCCAGCTTGATCAGCAGGCAGCGGATGAGCGGGCCGGTCGCCAGGTCGAACGGCGTCGTGAGCTCCTCGTCGAGCAGGCGCCGGGCCGCGCGCTCGGCGTCGTCGTCATCGCCCCGTCCGCGCGGGCCGGTGAGATCCGTGATCCGGATCCGCCAGTCGTCGTGGTGGTCGTCCACCATCTGCACCGGCTCGCCGCCCCCTTCCGGGAACCTCGTGCGGAGCGCCTCGTGGCGGGCGATGATCGCGCGGATGCTCGCCTCGAAGACCGCCACGTCCAGCTTTCCGACGATCTTGCGTCGCCCGTGGACGTTGTAGATCACTCCGGGCAGGAGCTGGTTCTCCATCCACAGCCGTTGCTGGTCGAACGAGAGCACGGGGCGGGCGTCGTGCGGCCGCGGTCCCATCGCGTGCGGCCGGGTGGCGGAGCGGGTCGCGCGCGACTTGGCGGCCACGACCGACGCGAGACCGGTGACGGTGCCGGACTCGACGTAGTCCGCGACCGGGACGTCGACACCGATCGTCTTCCGGATCTGCGCGACCACGCGCGGCACCTGGGACACGTCGCCCAGGGCCAGCAGGCGGTCGTTGACGTCGATGCCGGAGCACCCGAGGACGTCGCCGAGGATGCCGACGATCGCGTCCTCGTAGGGCGTGCGCGGCGGCAGCGACCGCTCGGCCTGTATGCCTGGCGAGTCGTGCGAGGTGCCGTCGTCGGAGCCGGCGGATGTCACAAGCGAAGGTCGCGCCATAACCGAACAGTACGATCGCGTCGTCCCCGGCGGTTGTCACGTAAAAGGATGCCTTGCCACGGAATCACCGCGTCCGGCGCGCGGAACGGCCGTGCTCAGGAGGCCGGCGTGAACCGGACCGGCAGGTGCGCGTACCCGTGCAGGAAGTTCGACCGCAGCAGCTCCGCCGGGCCCGCCGGCTCCACGCCGGTGAAGATCTCCAGCATGTGACCGAGCACCGCCCGGAGCTGGACCCGCGCGAGGCCCGTGCCCGGGCAGCTGTGCGGGCCGGCCGCGAAGCCGATGTGCGGATTCGGACGCCGATGGATGTCGAAGTGATGGGGCCGCGCGAAGACGGTCTCGTCGCGGTTGGCGGAACGAGGCCAGACCAGGACCGGATCGCCGGCCCGGATGCGCCTGCCGGCGAGCTCGACGTCGCGGGTGGCGACCCTGGCGAGATGCCGTACCGGGTTCGCCCAGCGCACGGCCTCCTCGACCGCGGTCGGCACCGCCGACGGCTCGTCGCGCAGTGCCTGGAAGACCTGGGGGAACCGCGTCAGCCCGTGCGTGAGGTTGGTCAGCGCGCTACGCGTCGTCGTGGTCCCGCCGATGGCCAGGTTGAGCGCGTTGAGGACCGCCTCGCCGGTCGTCAGGCCGTCCCGGTCGGCGGTCCCCACCGCCAATCGGTGCACCAGGCTGTCGCCGCCGTCTCCACGCCGGCCTCTGCGGAGCAGCTTGGCGAAGTAGCCGAGCAGTTCCCCGTTCGCCTGTTCGGCCGCGGCACGCAAGTCGTCGCTCGTGCCGGCGTCCTGCCCCGACAGGAACACCTGCGAGGTCCGGCTGGTGATCCATTCGAGATCGTCGAGAGGCAGTCCGAGCAGCAGGCCCGCGGCATGGGTCGGCACCTTGGCGGCGACGGCCTCGGCGAAGTCGACCGTGCCGCCGCGGTCCCGGACCTCGGTGAGCAGCTTCCGTACGTACTGGTCGATCGCGGGTGTCAGGCCGGTGACGACGCCGTCGGCGAAGAAGGCGCCGACGCTGCGGCGCAGGCGGCGGTGCTCGGGGGGATCGGTGACCTCGACCATCATCCCGCTCGCCGGATCCTGGTCCGGGCGGAGGCTGTCCATGGTCATGCCGTGCGTGGCGGAGAAGGTGGCGGCGTCCCGGTAGACCTGCACGGTCCCGGCGTGCCCGATGACCGCCCAGAACCCCGGCCGGCTCTTGCGGCCGTGCCAGAAGACCGGGTGCTCGGGCCGCAGATCGGTGAAGACCTGGTCGAGCGCGGCGGTTCGCGCCGGATCGGGATCGACCAGGTCGATGTCCGGGATCGGATCGGTGCGGTGGAGGGCCCGGCCGGGCGAGCCGTTCGTCGTGGTCATGCGGCGGCCACCAGGGCGGCTCGGCGGCTGCTCCGCCTCCGCGGGTGGGTCGGCGTCGGGACGCTCATGCCGGCAAGCATCCCGCCGCACGCACCGGCGGGCATCTCCCCGCTTCCGGGGACACCGCGGCGCCGGGACCGGACCGGGGGAGTGGCCCGGCTCAGCGGAGCGAGGCCGGCGCCGCCGCGATCCGCACGCCGGGGTCCGCGCCGGCCCGCGCGAGCAGGTCGACGTAGGCGCCGGCGAGACGGGCGATCGTGGGCTCGTCGAAGAGTTGCGTGGCGTACTCGAATCGGCCGTCGACACCGCCGTCCGGCCGCTCGGTGAGGTGGCAGCCGAGGTCGAACCGTGTGCCCGGCGTGTCCGGCGGCGGGAAGCCGGCCGGTCCGGCGGGAATCCCGTGGAAGGCGAAAAAGACGTCGAACAGCGGGTTGCGTCCCGGCACGGGCCTGGCCTGCGCCGTCTCGGCGACGGCCGCGACCATGTCCTCGAACGGCACCACGGCGTGGTCGACGGCGGCGAGCACGGCCTCGCGAACGCGGGCCAGCAGTTCGCCGAAGCTCGGGCCGCTGCCGAGGTCCACCCGGATCACCGTGATCTCCTCGAGCATTCCCACGACGTTCTCCAGTTCCGGCCGGTCCCGCCCGGAGACCGGAACACCGACGGCCAGATCGGTCCCGCCCGTGTGACGGGCCAGAACGGCGTGGAGTCCGGCCAGCAGTCCCACGGAGAGCGTGGTGTCGTGGTCGGCGGCCGCCTCGTACAGCGGTCGCACGACGTCCGGCGGCACGTCGAACCTGACCGTGCCACCGCGCCAGTCGCGTACGGGCGGTCGCGGCCGGTCGGCGGGCAACTCGGCCGGGTCGAGCCCGGCCAGCGTCTCGCGCCAGAAGTCCAGATGCCGCCGCGCGGCGGGGCTCGCCGAGAACAAGCGCTGCCATTCGGAGAAGTCGGCGTAGCCGAGCGGTGGGGTGGGCACGGCCCGGCCCCGGTACGCCGCGCGCACCTGGCTCGCGACCAGCTCCAGGGACCGGTCGTCGGCCGCGACGCGGTGCACGACCATGAGCAGCAGCTCACACCCGTCGGCGGCCCGGCGCACCAGGCGGATGCGGACCGGCGGCCCCGCCGCGAGATCGAACGGCCGAGCCAGTTCCTCCGCGAGGACGGCCCGGGGATCGCCGTCCTCCACGCGCAGCCGTACCGGCGCCGCGGGCATGACGACGGGGACGGGCAGCCCGGAGTCGTCCTGCGCGAAGTAGGTGCGCAGGGTGGGGTGGCGGTCGAGCAGATCTGTCAGCACCGACGCGAGGGCCGCGACGTCGAGAGGGCCCGGCAGGCGTACGACCAGCGGCGCGTTGTCGACGGTGCTGTGCGGCGCCGCCAACTGGTGCAGCCACAATCGCCATTGGGCGGCCGAGAGGCGCGGGCCACGCCCGTCGAGGAGCGGCACGGACGCCGGCTCCGGCATGTCGCCGGCGTCGATCTGCGCGGCGAGCCCGTAGACGGTACGGGTCTCGAACAGCGCGTTGATCGGGACCTCGGTCTCCAGCTCCTCGTTCAGCCGCAACACGATCTGGACGGCGCGCAGCGAGTCGCCGCCAAGCGTGAAGAAGTCCTCGTGCACGCCGATCGACGGCTCACCGAGCACCTCGGCCACGATCTTGGCGATGCGCTGTTCGAGCGTGCCGGCGGCCGTCCCGTCCGGGGAGGAGGGACCCGTGTCCTCCACGGCCCGGTGCGGCGCCGTGGCCGGGTCCGGCAGCGCGGAGCGGTTCAGCTTGCCGTTCGCCGTCCGGGGGAAATCGTCCAGGACGACGAACTGCGCCGGAATCATGTACGCGGGAGCGGAGCGTGCCAGGTGGAGCCGCAGGCGCCTGGCGTCGGGCGGGTTCCCTCTGGCGGCCGGCCGGATGTAGCCGACCAGGAAGGTGGCCTCGTCGGTGTCGCCGAACGCCCGGACCGCGGCCTCGGCCACCTCCGGGTGCCGGGCCAGCAGGTGCTCGATCTCGCCGGGTTCGATCCGGAATCCCCGGATCTTGATCTGGTCGTCCCCGCGGCCGAGGATCTCGATCCGCCCGTCCGGGTGCCGGCGTGCCAGGTCGCCCGTCCGGTAGAGCCGGGCCCCCGCGGCCGCGGTGAACGGATCGGCGACGAATCTCGCGGCGGTCAGCGGCGGCCGGCCGAGGTAACCGGCGGCGACTCCCGCGCCGCCGATGTAGAGCTCGCCGGCCGTACCGGGCGGCACCGGCCCGAGACGCTCGTCGAGCACGTGCAACGTGGTCTCGCGCACCGGGTCGAACCTGGCCGGGTGGCCGCGTTCGTAGCGGGTGACGGACGACCAGACCGTGGTCTCGGTGGGACCGTACAGGTCCCAGAGCACCACTCCTTCGTCCAGCAGCCGATCGGCCAGTTCCGCCGGCAGCCGTTCGCCGCCGCACAGGACCGTGAAGCCGGCCGGCGGCGACCATCCGGCCTCCAGCAGCAACCGCCACGTGATCGGTGTCGCCTGCATGACACGCGCGCCGGTGGCGGCCAGCAGGGCCGACAGCCGGCGTGGGTCGCCGGCCTCGGACCGCCGCGCGATGACGACCCGGCCACCGGTGGTCAGCGGGAGGAACAGCTCCAGGCCGGCGATGTCGAAGGAGACCGTGGTCACGGCCGGCAACACGACGTCGTCCGGCAACCCGGGGCGTTCCCGCATGGACTCGGTGAAGTTGGCGAACGCGCGGTGCGTCACCATGACGCCCTTCGGCCGTCCTGTCGAACCGGACGTGTAGATGACGTAGGCGGCCGATTCGGCGTTCAGGCCGGGGGACCGCACCGGGCCCGGACGCACCGCGATGTCGTTCAGGTGGACCCGTGTGCCGGCGCGCACGCCGCGGGGGCCGGCGGCATCGGCGACGAGCAGGACTTCGGCTCCGGAATCCTCGATGATGTAGTTGAGCCGGTCGGCCGGATGCTCGGGGTCCAGGGGCAGGTACGCCGCGCCGGAGAGCTGGACGCCGAGCAGCGCGGGGACCAGGTCGACGCCGCGCGGCACGGCCACCGCCACCAGATCGCCCGGCCCGACGCCGATGCGGCGCAGGTGATCGGCCACGCCGGCGGCCTCGGCGAGCACCTGCGCGTAGGTGAGGCGGTCGCCCGCCGACTCGACCGCCACCCGCTGCGGTGATCGTTTCGCCTGGGCCAGGATCTGGTCCGGCACCGTGACGGCACGTGGACTTTCGGCGGACTGGTGGCTGCCGATCACGGACGCTCCTACGGTACGAACCAGCCGGAGTCCTCAGTCAACGAGATCGCTCTCGGACCGGTCAATGGGACGGCCTGTCCCGCGTTCAGCGGACACGCGGGCCGTTACCCGTGTGCACCGCCACCCGGCGCTCACCTGTCCCGGTTAACGGGGACCAGGCCCGGAGGCAGGCGAAATCTAGACTGGCGCACGCTATCGCCCGCCTGGCAGAAGGAGAAGTGGGATGCACCGACTGGTGCTGACGGCGGAGGACAACGCGGCGCTCTTCCCGATGCTCGCCGAACTGGCCGGCGCCTACCAGACGATCGAGGACCCTCAGCTGATCAGGCAGGCGCCGGTGCTCGCCAGGATGTTGCCGACCCATCTGCTGGAGTTCCTGGAGACCTTTCGTCTCACCGAGCCGTCCGCGCTGTGCATGATCTCCGGACTGCGGATGGAGGAGGACCGGCTCGGTCCCACGCCCACTCAGTGGCGGGACAGCCAGTACGGCTCACCGGCCTTCGAGCAGGAGACGTTCTTCCTGCTCTGCGCCTCCGTGCTGGGTGACGTGTTCGGCTGGGCGACGCAGCAGGACGGCCGGATCATGCATGACGTGCTGCCCATCAAAGGGCACGAGCACTACGAGATCGGATCGAACAGCCTGCAGCACCTGTCCTGGCACACCGAGGACGCCTTCCACCCCTGCCGCGGCGACTACGTGTCGCTCATGTGCCTGAAGAACCCGGACCTGGTGGAGACCACGGTCTCCTGCGCACCCGACCTCGACTGGCCCGCACTGGACGTCGACACCCTGTTCCAGGCCGAGTTCACTCAGATGCCGGACAACTCGCACCTTCCGCAGAACGCCACCGAGTCCACCGGCGACCCGACCTTGGACCGGTTGCGCGCCCGCAGCTTCCAGCTCATCCAGTCCTGGAACGAGCATCCCGAGAAGCGGCCGGTGCTGTTCGGCGACCGGCAGGACCCGTACATGGCGCTCGATCCGTACCACATGAGCACCGACGGCTGGCCGCGCCGGCACCTGGACGCCTTCCAAGGGCTCTGCGCCGAGATCGAGGACAAGATGGTCGGGATCAGCCTGCGACCCGGTGACATCGTCTTCATCGACAACTTCCGGGCGGTGCACGGGCGGAAGTCGTTTCAAGCTCGCTACGACGGCACCGACCGCTGGCTCAAACGCCTCAACATCACCCGCAACCTCCGCGGCTCCCGCGCGTGGCGGCCCGCCGCCGAGAACCGCGTCATCTACTGAGGACGGTCCCGGCGCGCCGGATCCCCGCGCATCCTCTCCACGACTCGCCGACTCACCACCGGCGGCGGCGCATGACCTGGTATCTATATCCGGGCGGACGCGCCGCCGAGTGAACGAGCGGACGGGGGATCCGGGTGGTGGCGACCGAGAGTGTACGGCTGTCCTGGCAGCAGGCGCTCGCCTGGCGAATGGCGCGGCATCACCTCGTCGAACGGGCCGCGCCGGAGGACGCCGTCCGCGTGGCCGGCGACATCTGCGGCCTGCACGCGCAGGTGATGTCCTCGGCCGAGCTGAGCCTGTGGGCCCGGATCGACGACCTGCCGCGCAACGCCGTGGGCGAGGCGTTATGGACGCACCGTTCCCTGGTGAAGCTGTGGGCCACGCGCAGGACCCTTCATCTGCTGCCCGCCGCCGAGCTGAGCGCGTGGCTCGCGGCCCTCGGCACGCTGTCCGGTGGCTTCAGCGGGGCGACCCCCGCCGATGTGGATGCCATCACCGCGGCGGTCGGCAAGGCGCTCGACGGCCGGGCCCTCAGCCGCGAGGAGCTGGCACTCGAGGTCGAAAGGTTGACGGGCTCGGCGGAGTACGCCGGCTGGCTGCGCTCCAGCTGGGGTTCGGCGCTGAAGGCGGCGTCGCTGCGCGGGCTCCTCTGCTTCGCGCGGAGCGAGGGTACCCGGGTGCGGTTCACCTCGCCGGCGAGCTGGCTGCCCGGCTCGGCCGGCCCGTTGCCGCCGGCCGACGGATGGCGTGAGGTCACCCGCCGCTTCCTGCACGCGTACGGCCCCGCCACGGCCGCGGATCTCGGTCGCTGGTGGATGGAGGCGCGATCCGGCCGGAAGGTGCTCCCGATGCTGGAGTCGCTGGGCGACGAGGCGGTGGAGATCGACGTGGAAGGCCAATCGGCTTGGGTGCTGGCCGCGGACCTGCCGGACCTCGCCACGGCCGGCTCGGACGACGTGGCGCGGCTGCTGCCGGCGTTCGATCCCTGGGTGATGGGCATGGCCCGGCGCGAGCCGATGATCGACCCCCGGCACACCGGGCGGGTCTACCGCCAGCAGGGCTGGGTCTCGCCGGTCGTCCTGGTGAACGGCCGGATCGCCGGCGTGTGGCGGCACAAGCGCGCCGGCCGCCGGCTGGCCGTCGAACTGGAGCCGTTCGAGCCGCTGCCTGCCTGGACGCGGCGGCAACTCGCGGACGAGACCCGCAGGCTGGCGACGTTCCTGGAGTGCGAGCCTTCTCCCATCACATTTAATCCTCGAATCCCAAGTGTCACAGACGGCACAGAATAGATCGCGACTCAAAACGTCATCCCGAGCTGAATCATGTCCTCTTCCGCTTTGTCGGCCGGGATTTCCGCCATTGAGGAGAAGTGCTCCGCAAGCGGCCGGCCGGACCAATGATCGTGGTGGTACCGCTGGTCAGACCTTATGTTTTTTCAACAAACCCGACCACATTGACAAAACTTGACATTTATCGGTCGAGGTATTTGTCAAGTGATGCGAGCAGTTTGCGCAGAACATCCTGATAAGTCCCTAAAAGTGGGGACCGGTCGCCGCCGCTGACGCGTAGCTATTGTCGTTTGCGGTCGGCGATCAAGTAGTCCTGTGCATGAAGAGCTCATCGGGAGTAGAGATGCGACATGGATGGGGAATCCCATGATCAGGATCGATATCCTTGTCAGCTCTCCGATCTTCCTCGTCGGGCTCACCCAGATACTCGGCGACGCCGGTATCAAGGTCATCGCGTCCAGGACGTCACCGGGAGAGGCTCCGTCCTGGCTGGCCGACGCGACCCTCATCGACGTCGACGTGTTCACCCCGCCCGACCTCCTCGCCCACATCGCCGAGATCGCCAGATGCGCCGCGGTCCTGGTGCTCGCCGACGGCACCGACACCGAGCAGGGCGACTACTTCAGCGCGGGGGCCAGCGGCGTCATCAGCAGAAGCGCGTCCGGCGAGGACGTCGTCGACGCCATCCGCGCCGTCACCTCCGCCCCGCCGCCGCGACTCGCCGACGCCCACGGTCACCGGTTCGCGCACCCGATCCACGGCGACGGCGACGACAGCGGTGCCTCCGTCCCCAGCAACCTGTCCCAGCGCGAGGCGCAGGTGCTGCGGCAGATCTCGCGCGGGCTGACCCACGGCCAGATCGCCACCCGTCTCGGCATCAGCCCGCACACGGTCGACACGTACGTCAAGCGCATCCGTGCCAAGCTCGGCGTCGGCAACAAGGCCGAGCTCACCCGGGCCGCTCTCCTCGGCAGGCTGGCCGCCGATCGGTCGCCCGCCGCCACGGCGCTGGCCGGACCGCCCTCTCACCAGCGCCAGACCGTCGGCCACAAGACCGAGGGCGGCGTCGTCAGGTGAGCATAATCGTCCCGGGCCAGGTATCCGAGACGGAACGGCTGGCGCCGGTCACCGCGGCGCTGCGTGCACTGCCCGACCGGTCCGGCCTGGCGCCGGGCCTGGTGGTCCGCGACGAGACCGGCTGGGTGCCTGCGACCCGGCTCACCGACGGTTCCCGGATCACCGACCTGCTCGACGCGGCGCGCCGGCGATGGCAGGCGTCCCCTCACGCCGCGGCGGCGCTGGCCTGGAAATCCTACGGATACTGGCTGGCCCTGCCCAGTGTGATCGGCTGGGTCTCCGCCCTCCGGGTCCCCCTGATGTATCCGGCCGACGTGCTGGTCCGCATCGACGGCCCGGACCAGTTCCTCGCCATCGGTCTGCGTCCATCGGTCACGGTCGCGGTGCTGCCGTCCGACGCGACGGCGCTGCTCTCGCCGACCGGCGTGCACGTGGCCGGCGACGAGGTCGCGCTGCTCGAATCCCTGCGCCTGTCTCTGCTCGACGCGCATTTCGCCCCTCTCCTGGAGGCGATCCAGGACCGGGTGCGAATCAGCAGGCGCGCGCTGCTCGGTTCGGTCAGCTCAGGCATCGCTCAGAGTATTCTCCGCGCCGCCGGGACGCTCCCCGGCCCGCTGGTGGAGGGGCACATCCGCACTATCCTCGAGGTACTGGACATCGCGGACCTGATCGAAGTGGTACCCGGACCGGACGGCGCGCCGACGGTGCGGCGCAGGACCTGCTGCCTGCTGTTCACCGTGCCACAGGGTGACGCCTGCGCCAGTTGCTGCATCAGGCACTAGGAGCCTCCTCATGCGACTCAACCAGCGGACCGTCCGGACGACCGACTCGCCGATCGGCACGGCGTACACCTTCCTCGACCGCCGCGCGAAGAAGCGGGACCTGCTCGACCTCGCTCAGGCCGCACCCCAGTACCCCACCGCGCCGGAGGTGCTGGATCGTGTCGTGGCGACCGCTCGCCACCCGCACGGCGGCGACTACACGGAGATCGACGGGCTGCCCCACCTGCGTGAGGCGTTCGCCGCCGAGGTCTCCGCCGCGTATCGCGGCCGGGTGCGCGCCGAGAACGTGGTCGTCACCGCCGGCTGCAACCAGGCGTTCTGCCTCGTGGTGTCGGCACTCGCCGAACCCGGCGACGAGGTGGTGGTGACGCTGCCGTATTACTTCGACCACGACATGTGGCTGCGCATGACGGGGATCGTGCCGGTGTACCTGGAGCCCGGGCCCGACCTGGTCCCCACCCCCGAGGGGGCGGAAGCCCTGATCACCCCGCGTACGCGGGCCATCCTCGTGGTGACACCCGGCAATCCGACCGGCGTGACCGTGCCGCCGCACCGGATCGCCGCGCTGGCCGAGGTGGCGGCACGGCACGACGTCGCGCTGATCCTGGACGAGACGTACCGGTCGTTCCGCGACACCGAGGACCCCCCGCACGCGTTGTTCGCCGACGCGCGATGGCCCGGAACCGTCGTCAGCCTGCACAGCTTCTCCAAGGAGCTGGCCATCCCGGGGTACCGGGTCGGCGCCGTGGTCTCCTCCCCGGAACTGGGCCGCGAGGTGACGAAGCTGCTCGACTCCGTGGCGATCTGCGCGCCGCGGATCGGTCAGGAGGCCGCCTGGGCCGGCCTCACGGCGGCCGGGAAGTGGCGGCGGACGCGTGCCCGTGAGATCGCCGACCGGCGACGCTGGTTCACGGCCGTGATGGCCGACCGGCCCGGCGGCTTCGAGTTGCTCTCCGTCGGCGGGTTCTTCGGCTGGATGCGCCACCCGTTCGCCGGACGTCCCACCGAGGACGTCGTGCGCGAGCTCGCCGTCGAGTACGACACGCTGGTCATCCCGGGCACCGCCTTCCTCCTGGACGACCGCGGCACCCTCCGGGTCAGCCTCAGCAACGCCGACGGGGCCGCGTTCGCCGACTTCGCCGGCCGTCTCGCCGACCTCACCGCCCGGCGGGGCCGCGGTGCGCGCTGAACCGTCCAGGACGCGGATCCGCACGACGGTCGCGTCGCCGGCGTGTCAGCCGAGGTACGCCGCCGGAGACGGCATGTAGGCTGACGCCGTGGCCGACAGTGATGTGCCGCGGGCGCAGCCTCCGTGGGAGCCGCCGCTCGCCGGTACGGAGGCGGAGCACCTCGCCGGTGCGCTGGACCGCCTGCGCGCCACCTTCCGGTGGAAGGCCGACGGCCTCGACCCGGCCGGACTGAGGGTCCGTGCCGGAGCCTCGGCGCTGACCCTTGGCGGACTGCTCAAGCATCTCGCGCGGGTCGAGGACCAATGCTTCGGCACCAAGCTCAGCGGTACGCCGCTCGGCGCGCCGTGGGACGCGGCGGACTGGAACGCCGACCCGGACTGGGACTTCACCTCGGCCGCCGACGACACCCCCGCACAGCTCTATGCCCTCTGGGACGACGCCGTCGCGCGATCCAGGGCCACGTTCGACGCCGCCCTGCGGGCCGGCGGGCTCGACCAGCTCGTCCACCTGGCCTGGCCGGATGGCCGGCGGGCCAGCCTGCGGCGCATCGTGTTCGACCTGATCGAGGAGTACGGGCGGCACACCGGCCAGGCCGACATGCTGCGCGAGGCCGTGGACGGCCGCGTCGGGGAGGACCCGCCGGCCGCGTGGCGCCCGGTCTGAGCGGCCGTTTCGTCGTCTGCCGACCGGGTCGGTACCCCTTTCACGTGACTCCACCGGTGCGGTCGCCGTACCTACTCTGAGGACACGTGCGACTGGTGCTCGCGATTCCGGTTCCCCTGCGTGGCCGGGACGCCTCTGCGTTGATCCGGACGAGCCCAGACCGCGGGACGAGCACGGCCGTGTCCAGAAATGACGGCATCCGGCGACGGAAAGGAATCCGTGTGGTGCTCCCCGGCAGCTGCCTGCACACGATCTTCCGGGAACGAGCTCGCCGAGCTCCGGACAGCGTCGCGCTGTCCACACCGGCCACGACCGTGTCGTACGGAGAGCTCGACGCGCGGAGCGACCGCCTCGCCGGTCGTCTGATCGAGCTCGGCGTCGGGCCGGATGTCCTGGTCGGGCTCTGCGCGCGGAGGAGTCCCGAAGCCGTCGTCGGCATGCTCGGCGTCCTGAAGGCCGGTGGGGCCTATGTGCCCATCGACCCCGCGTATCCCGTGGAGCGCATCGAATACCTGCTGGCCGACAGCGCGGTGCCGATCGTGGTGGCGGCGAGGGACACGGCCGAGGTGATCGGCGGCCGCCACGCGTCGGTCGTCTGGATCGACGGGGACGAGGTCGTCGCCGACGCCGTTTCCGGGGAGCCCGGACACGGTCGGCGCCGGCCTGGGTCGACCGGCGGCGACCTCGCCTACGTCATCTACACCTCCGGGTCGACCGGCAAGCCCAAGGGGGTCATGGTCGAACACCGCAACGTGGTGCGGCTCTTCGAGCAGACGGCCGCCTGGTTCCACTTCGACCACCGGGACACCTGGGCCCTGTTCCATTCGCTCAGCTTCGACTTCTCGGTGTGGGAGATCTGGGGTGCGCTTCTGTACGGCGGACGCCTGGTGCTGCTTCCCGAGACGACCTCCCGCTCGCCGGCGCTGCTGACCTCGCTGCTCCGCTCCGAACAGGTCACCGTCCTGAACCAGACCCCGTCGGCGTTCCACCAGTTGCTGACCGTGATGTTCGCCGGGAAGGACGGCGACGGCGGCACCTCGGGCCTGGCCCTGCGACTGGTCGTCTTCGGCGGGGAACGCCTGGAGCCTCAGTCGCTGGCGCCCTGGGTGGAACGGCACGGGGATCGTCGTCCCGTTCTCGCCAACATGTACGGGATCACCGAGACCACGGTGCACTGCACCTATCGGCGGATCACCGCGGCGGACGTGCGCTCGCCCGGGGTGAGCCCGATCGGCGTCCCCATCCCCGACCTGCGCGTGTACCTGACGGACGGTGACGGGAAGCCGGTACCGGACGGCGTGCCGGGAGAGATGCTCATCGCCGGCGGCGGGGTGGCCCGAGGCTACCTGAACCGGCCGGAGCTCACCGCGGAGCGGTTCGTGCCCGCCGTCACGGAGAGAGGCGAGGAACGGCTCTACCGGTCCGGGGATCGGGCGGTGCGGCTGCCTGACGGCGAGCTGGCCTACCTCGGGCGGGTGGACGATCAGGTGAAGGTCCGCGGATACCGCATCGAGCCGGGCGAGGTCGAGGTGTGCCTGGCGGAGACACCGGGAGTGGGCCGGGTCGTCGTCGCCCCGAAGGATTTCGGCGGTGGCGACGTGCGCCTGGTCGCGTACCTTCTGCCCGCCGGCGACGCCGGCGACGGCGCCCGGCTCGCCGTCGCGGCGGAGCGGCGGGCGCTGACGAAACTACCAAGACATCTTCGGCCGTCCGTCTACAAGGTCGTCACGGAGATCCCGATGACGCTGCAAGGAAAGGTGGATCGCGATGCGCTCGGAAAGTGAGCCCCGGGCAGGGCGGCGATGACCGCGCCGACGAGTGCCGGCGTTCCGGTGTCGGACGTCCGGGAAACGATCATGGACATCGTGCGTACGCATCTGGACCGTGAGGTCGACCCGTCGATCGACGTGTTCGACCAGGGCGTCACATCCCTGACCTTCCTCCGGATCGTGGCTCAGATCAATGAGAAGTACGGCATCACCATGGATGTCGCGGAACTGGAGGAGGCGAGCGTCGACGTGCTGTCGGGGTTCGTCGCGGACCAGCTGAGGAGCGAGAACCGGTGACGGAAACAGTGCAGCGGACCTTCAGCCCCACCCCGGAAGAGGTCGCCAAGTTCCACGAGCGCGGTTACCTCGGCCCCTTCAAGGTGTACGAAGAGGACGAGATGCGGCGCATCTGGCGGCGCGAGCGGCTGCGGCTGATGAACCGTGACAACGCCGTCTACGACGAGGGCGACGCGCAGGCGGGCAACACCAACATCGCCAACTACGACCGTCACCTCGACTCGCAGTTCCTCGCCGATCACATCTGCCACCCGCGGATCGTCGACCGGGTCACGGCCGTGCTCGGCCCGAGCGTCCTGTGCTGGCGTAGCGAGTTCTTCCCGAAGTACCCCGGCGACGAGGGCACGGACTGGCATCAGGCCGACACCTTCGCCTTCGCCTCGGGCAAACCGCAGATCCTCTGGCCCGAGGAGGAGAAGGAGTTCGGCGGCACCATCACGGTGTGGACGGCGTTCACCGAGGCCGCCGAGGACACCGGGTGCCTCCAGTTCATCCCGGGGACGCATCGCACGATGTTCTACGACGAGTCCAAGGGGATGCACTACCAGCCCGACAAGATCAACGAATCGAGGAAGGGTGACGTCAACCGCGGCTTCTACGGCTACGACTACCGGGACCTGCAGAAGGACCCGGACTGGCGGCCGCCGGAGGAACGGGCGATCTCGATGGTCATGCGCCCGGGCGAGGCGGTCATGTTCTGGTCGACGATGATGCACGCGTCGAAACCGCACAGTGCCATGGACAAGGAGATGCGCCTCGGCTTCGCCGGCCGGTACGTGCCGACCTGCGTGGCCGTCTACCCGGACACCGACGACGTGGACGAGTACGGCGGCCGGATCAGTCTGAAGGACTACGGCGCGGTCCTGGTGGCCGGTGTCGACACCTACGGCCACAACCGGAAGGTGACGGCCACCACGCGGGGATACACGTTCCCGGCCCGGTGACGGCCCGCCACCGCCACCGCGACACGACGAGGCCGGGCCGGTCGCTGCCACAGGGCTGAGCCCGGCTGCGGTCCGGCCCCGGCGGCAATCTGCCAGGGAGTGGCCCAATGCTGGAGCCGCGCGCGAACGAGGCGATCACCCGGCTCGTGACATCCGTCCTCTCGGTGAAACCGCTCATGGAGGGCCTGGCCGTTCCGGTCCGGGTCGTTCCGGTCGCGAGAGATACAGCGGATCCGCCCGGGACCTGGTCCGCGCGGCGGTGGAGCGGGCTGGAGCGGCTGCTGGACCGGGTCGCGGGGCAGGCCGGTGTCACAGGGCTTTCGTTGTCCCGCGGCATGGCCGTCGACGACCTTCAGGTCTTCGAGCGCGTGATCAGCGATCATCTGGCCCTCGCGGACGTGGCGAACACGGTCGGGGCACTGCCGGAGGAACTGCCGGCACAGGCCGGCCGGGTGATCGCCGCGTCGGTGGCGAACGGCTTCGACGTGTTCTTCCGGAAGGACACCGTCGTCGCGCGCGACGGGGTGCCGCTGAACGTGTACGGCGCCGGGCCGGGTGACGAGACGGTCGTCCTCGTTCCCGCCTGCGGCATGCCCGCCGCGCTCACGGAGACCTGGATGCGTTTCCTCGCACGGGATCGCCGCGTCCTGGCATGGGAGAGCAGGGGGCTTTTCGGCCCGGCCGGGCAGAGCGGCGATCACGCCGTCGACGTCACCGCACAGGCGGCCGACCTGTTCGCCGTCATGGATCACTACGCCGTGTCCAGTGCCCACGTCGTCGGTCTCTGCGGTGGCGCGGTGATCGCCCTGGCGGCCGCGGCCGGCCGGCCCGCCAGGATCTCCTCGCTCAGCCTGTGGCATGGCGCCTATGAGTTCGGCAGCGGCTCCCCGAGGACCAGGTTCCAGGACGACCTGATCGAACTGATGGCCATCGCCGCGCACAGCCGTGCCGCGGCGCGGTCGGTGCAGACCGCCTTCTGCCAGGTGGCGCTGAGAACCACACCCGCCGAGACGGCGCACTTCGTGCTGTATCCCTACACCAATCCCGAGCTCTTCTACCGGTACTGCCGGCTCAACGGCAGCATCGCCACCACCGACGTGGAGCCGTACCTCACGATGGTGGAACAGCCCACGCTCGTGGTCACCAGCGAAGACGACGAGACCGCCCATCCGCAGGGTTCGAGACAGGTGGCCGAGGGCCTGCCGAACGGCCTGCTGCGGGTGGAACCTCACGGCGACCACTCGTCCCTGTTCCACGCGGACACCACCTTGATGCAGGTGGCCGTCGACTTCATCGCGGAACAGGGTCATCGCCCGGCAGGAGAGCCCCTCTCGATCGACTGTCCTCGATTCGTGTGACAGCACCACGAACGAGGCTCTCGATAGCGTCGGTGAAGAGCTCATGTGCACCGTCGCGGACGAGGTGGGGATGAACGCACATCCGCAGGACATCGACCGCCGCTGGCTGAAGCGATTCGGCCGTACCGACGACACGGCCCGGATCCGGCTGCTGTGTTTCCATCACGCGGGCGGCAACGCGGGCATGTACCGCCACTGGCGCCGGCTGCTGCCGGCGGCCGTCGAACTGGTCGCCGTCCAGTTACCCGGTCGCGCCGACCGTTTCACCGAACCGGCCCACGACCGTATGACCTGCCTCGTCCGCGATCTCGCCGACGTCCTCAAACCGCTGCTGGACCGATCGTTCGCCTGCTACGGCATCAGCATGGGGGCCAGGGTCGCCTGGGCCCTCACGCACACGCTCCGCGAGATGGCGATGCCGCTGCCCACCCGGCTCTACGTCGCGTGTGATCCCGGCCCCGCCACCGATGACGGCACCTGGCCGTGGGAGGGGCCCGGCGGCGTGGAGGGCCACCTCCGCGAGATGGGCGGCACGCCGCCCGAGGTGCTGGACCAGCCGGAACTGCTCCGGGCCGTGCTCCCCACCTTCCGGGCCGACCTGGCGGTGCTCAGCACACACGACTTCCGCCCGCTCACCCCGCTGGCCGTGCCGATCCGTGCCTTCGCCGGCGTGGACGACCCCGTCGGCACTCCCGAACGCGTGGCCTCCTGGCGTACCGAGACCACCGCCGGCTTCCAGCTCCATCACGTCGCCGGCGGGCACTTCCTCACCCCCGCCGCGGAGCGCCAGGTCGTCCAGACCATCGTCCAGGACCTCATCTGACCAGCGAAGGGAGCAGAGTGTGAGCGGGAACGTCGAGGACATCTACGAGCTCTCACCGCTTCAGCAGGGCATGCTGCTGCACAGCCTGCACGACGGCGCCGCCGACATGTACCTCAGCCAGCACACCTACGCCGTCGAAGGACCGCTGGACGTCGACGCGCTGGTCAGCGCCTGGGAGGCGGTCGTCGCCGCGCACCCCGTGCTGCGGAGCTCGTTCCACTGGAAGGGACTGGACAAGCCGCTGCAGGTGGCGCACAGGGACGTGGCGCTGCCCGTCCACCGTCACGACTGGTCAGGCCTCGACGAGGAACGGCAGCGTGAACGGCTCGGACGGCTGCAGACCGAGGACCGCGCCGCCGGTTTCGACCCCGCGGCGCCGCCGCTCCAGCGACTGCACGTCCTCCGGCTCGGCGACCGTCGCCACACGCTCATCTGGACCTACCACCACGTGCTGCTGGACGGCTGGTCGATCCCCGTCGTCCTCGACGAGGTCATGGCGTGGTACCGCACGCTGACCCTCGGCGCTCCTCCGCCACGGCCCGTGGCCGCCTACCGCGACTACATCGCCTGGCTGCAACGCCAGGACCTCCAGGAGGCACGCGACCTCTGGACCAAGGCGCTGGCCGGTGTACGGCCCAGCCTCGTGTCGCGGATCGCGCCGGCGGACCCCGGGCACGGCACCGGAGCCGTCGAGCGCCGCACGGTGGCCCTGCCGGAGACGCTGACCGAAGGGCTGCGTGACGCGGCGGCCCGCCACCGCGTCACGCTCAGCACCATGGTGCAGGCCGTGTGGGCCGTCGTGGTCCAGAGCTACACCGGTCAGCCGGAGATCACCTTCGGCTGCGCCACCTCCGGCCGTCCTCCCGAACTGCCGCAGGTCGAGCGGATGGTCGGCCTGTTCGCCAACACGCTGCCGCTGCGGGTCACGGTGCCGGACGACGGGGATCTCGGCGCGTGGTTGCGCGACATCCAGAACACCTACGCGGGCATGCGGCGCTACGAGTACGCTCCCCTCGCCGACATCAAGAAGTGGGCCGAGGCGCCGGGACAGCAGCTCTTCGACACCCTCCTCGTTCTGGAGAACTATTCACTCGCCATCGACTCCGGCACCGGAGACGCCGCGGCGGACGAGTCGCTGCGGTTCGGTGTCGACACCCTCTACGACAAGATCGACCTGCCGCTGACGCTGACGGTCGCGCCCTCTCCGGTGTCGGAGATGCAGTTGCTCATCCACCGCGACCGGTTCGCCCCCGGCTTCGTCGACGACCTGCTCAAGCGGCTGCACCTCACCATGGAGGCGATCATCGCCGCCGGACGCGTCGCCCCGGTCGTGTCGGCGACCGGCCCGCGGCCGGTCCTGCCGTCCGAGCCGGTGGCGGCGATGCGCCAACGGCCGGCGGCACCCGAACCGCCCGCCACCCCCGAGGAGGAGGCGATCGCCGCCGTCTACAAGGAGATCCTCAGCCTCGCGGACGTCGACGTCACGGCCAGCTTCTTCGAACTCGGCGGTGATTCCTTCGACGCCGTCCGCGCGGTCGGCCGCATCGACGGCGCCGGCATCGCGACGCTCGCCTCCCACCCCAGTGTGCGCGAGCTCGCGCGGGCACTCTCGTCCGCCGAGGCCGAGGAGCCGGAGGCGGTGCTGGACGACGAGATCGCCGAGCTGGAACGGCTGCTGGCCGCGAAGCGCGCGGCGAAGGAGCGCCAGGACAAGCCCGGCCGCATGGTGCCGGTGGCCCGCGATCGGGCCCTGCCCTGCACCCAGCAGCAGGAGGGCCTGTGGTTCATGCACCGGCTCGACCCGGCGTCGCCGACCTACCACATCCCGTTCGCACTGCGGTTGCGCGGTGCTCTGGACGTGGCCTCGCTGGAGCGGGCACTGCTCGCTCTGGTGGTGCGGCACGAGGCGCTGCGCACCAGGTTCGTCGAGGAGGACGGCCTGCCCCGCCAAGTGATCGACCCGCCGCCGCCGGCATTCTCGCTGCCGGTGACCGGGCTGGACGGCGGAACGCTCGAACGGTGGGCGGCGGACGAGGCGCACCGGCCGTTCGATCTGGCGGCCGGGCCGCTGTTCCGCGCGGCGCTGGCCCGGCTGGGGCCGGAGGAGCACGCGATCGTGCTCGTGGTCCACCACATCGTCGCCGACGGCTGGTCGGCCAAGATCCTGGCCGAGGAACTCGGCACCCTGTACGCCGCCGAGCGCGGTGCGGGGGGGATCGAACTGCCGGAGGTGTACCTGCAGCCGGGTGACCACGCGGTGTGGCAGCGTGGCCTGCTCGACGGTGCCGAGATGGATCGTCAGATGGCGTACTGGCGTGGGGCCCTGGCCGGTCTGCCGACGCTGGACTTCCCGGCGGACCGGCCGCGTCCGGCGCGGCCCACCGGCGCCGGCGCGGTGGCCATCCGTGAGATGCCGGCCGGGACCGCCGCGGCGGCGCGTGCGTACGCGCGGACGCATCGGGTGTCGTTCCTGGCGGTGTTGCAGGCGGCGTTGCTGACGGTGCTGCACCGGTACACCGGGCAGGACGACCTGGTCATCGGGTCGATCTTCTCCGGCCGCACCCGTCCGGAGATCGAGCCGGTGGTCGGTTTCTTCGCCAACACCGTGGTGCTGCGCACGGATCTCGGCGGCGAGCCCACTTTCAGCGAGGTCGTCGGCCGCTGCAACGAAACGGTGCTGAACGCCACAGAACGCCAGGAGATCCCCTTCGCGCTGATCGTCGACGCGCTCCAGCCCGAGCGGGTCGCCGGACGCAACCCCCTGTTCCAGATCAGCCTCAGTCTCCAGCCCGCCGGTACCCAGGCCGGCCTGGCACTCGGCGACGTCCGCGCCGAGCCGATCGAGGTCACCGACGACTACGCGCGCTTCGACATCCTCATCAACGTGGCGGACGCCGGCGGCCGGTCCGAGCTGATGGTCGAGTACTCCACCGAACTGTTCGACGCCGATCGCATCGAACGCCTCCTCGACCACTACGTCGCGGCCCTGACCAACGGCCTGGCCGAACCCGGCGCCGTCACCGCGGACATCGGCATCATGCCGGTCACCGAACACCACCAGGTGCTCCAGGCATGGAACGACACGGCCGGCGGGCCGCCGGTCGAGCTGGTGCATCAAATGGTCGAGAGGACCGTCGCCCGTACGCCGGAGGCCGTCGCCGTCCTCGACCACGACGGCACGGAATGGACGTACGCGCAGCTCGACCTGGCGGCCAACCGGCTCGCGCACCGGCTGCGCCGGTACGGCGTCGGTCCTGGTGTCCCGGTGGGAGTGTGCCTGTACCGGGGGGCCGACATGGTCATCGCGCTGCTGGCCGCCCTGAAGGCCGGCGGAGGGTACCTCCCGTTCGAGCCGGACCTGCCGCCGGAGAGGCTCGCGTTCATGCTCGCCGACGCCGCCCCGCCGGTCGTCGTCACCCACGCGGCCCACGCGTCCGCCTTCCCCGTCGCGCTCACGCTGGACACCGAGCGGGACGCGCTCGCCACCGAACCGGCGGACCCACCGGACAGCGGTGTCACCGTCGACTCCCTCGCCTACGTGCTCTACACCTCCGGTTCCACCGGCACACCCAAGGGTGTCCTGGTCGCGCACCGCGGCGTCCACAAGCAACTCGCCTGGATGCAGGAGACATACGGGCTGGAGCCCGCCGACCGTGTGCTGCAGAAGACCCCGTACAGCTTCGACGTCTCGGTCTGGGAGTTCTTCTGGCCGCTCGCCGCCGGCGCGACCATCGTCGTCGCCGCACCCGGCGGCCACCGCGATCCCGAGTACCTGCATCGCCTGATCGCGCGCGAGGGCATCACCACGATGCATTTCGTCCCGTCGATGCTGCTGGCCTTCCTCGACGCCGTGCAGGACGGGCTCGACCCCGGCGCGCTGCACGGCCTGCGCCTGGTGTTCGCCAGCGGCGAGGCCTTGCCGCCGGTCGCGGCGCGCCGGTTCCTGGCCATCTGGCCCGGCATCGAGCTGCACAATCTCTACGGCCCGACCGAGGCGTCGATCGACGTCACGTCCTGGCGCTGCGAACCGGACGCCGCCACCGTGCCGATCGGCCCCCCGATCACGAACATGCGGACCTACATCCTGGACGGCCGCCTGCGGCCGGTGCCGATCGGGGTGCCGGGACAACTGTTCATCGGCGGGCCGGTGGCCCTCGGTTATGTCAACCGGCCGGGGCTCACCGCCGAGCGTTTCCTGGCCGACCCCTACGCCGACCGGCCCGGCGAGCGCATGTACGCCAGCGGTGACCTGACGCGCTGGCGGAGGGACGGTGTGATCGAGTACCTCGGCCGCACCGACCGGCAGGTCAAGCTCCGCGGCCAGCGCATCGAGCTCGGCGAGATCGAGCACGTACTGGCCCGGCATCCCGCCGTCCGGCACTGCGCGGTGCTGCTGCGCGACGACTCCTACCTCGCCGCGTACGTGGTCGCCGAGCCGGGCCACGACGACCCGGACCCCGCCGAGCTGAACGAGTACCTGGCGCACCGGCTGCCCGCGTACATGATCCCCACCGCCTGGGTCGCGCTGCCGGACCTGCCCGTCACCCGCAACGGCAAGCTCGACATCGCCGCGTTGCCGGCCGCGACGTCGCCGGCCGCCGAGTACGTGGCGCCGCGAACCGCCACCGAACGCTGGCTCGCCGCGGCGTGGCAAGGGCTGCTGGGGGTGGAACGGGTAGGCGTCCACGACGACTTCTTCGACCTCGGCGGCAACTCCCTGCACGGCACGCAGCTCATCGCGCGGATCCGCAACGGCCTGAGCGTCGAGCTGGAGCTTCGGCACCTGTTCACCAGCCGCGTGCTGGAACAGCTCGCCGCGCGGCTCGACGAGACCGGGATCACGCGGTCCGGAAAACCGATCGCGCCGGTGGCCGGACAGGGCCCGCTGCCGTGCACGCTCCAGCAGGACGGCCTGTGGTTCATGCACCGGCTCGACCCGGCGTCGCCGACCTACCACATCCCGTACGCGCTGGCCCTGCGCGGCGCGCTGGACGTGGCCTCGCTGGAGTGGGCCCTGCTCGCTCTGGCGGGGCGGCACGAGGGGCTGCGCACCAGGTTCGTCGAAGAGAAGGGCCTGCCCCGGCAGGTGATCGACCCGCCGCCGGCGGCGTTCTCGCTGCCGGTGACCGAGATGGCCGCGGCAGACGTCGCGCGGTGGGCCGAGGAACAGATCTGCCGGCCGTTCGACCTGGCGGCCGGTCCGCTGTTCCGGACGGCGCTGGCCCGGCTCGCACCCGATCACCACGTGCTGGTACTGGTGGTCCACCACATCGTCGCCGACGGCTGGTCGGGCAAGATCCTGGCCGGGGAGCTAGCCGCCCTGTACACCGGCGACCACGCCGCGCTGCCGGAGCTGCGCGTCCGGCCGGTCGACCACGCGGTGTGGCAGCGCGGCTGGCTGGACGGTGCCGAGATGGATCGGCAGATGGCGTATTGGCGCGCGGCGCTGGCCGGTCTGCCGACGCTGGACTTCCCGGCGGATCGGCCGCGTCCGGCGCGGCCGACCGGTGCGGGCGCGGTGGCGGTGCGTGCGGTGCCGGCCGGGACCGCGGCGGCGGCGCGCGGGTACGCGCGGACGCACCAGGTGTCGTTCCTGGCGGTGTTGCAGGCGGCGCTGCTGACGGTGCTGCACCGGTACACCGGGCAGGACGATCTGGTGATCGGGTCGATCTTCTCGGGTCGAACACGGCCGGAGATCGAGCCGGTCGTCGGTTTCTTCGCCAACACCGTGGTGCTGCGCACCGACCTGGGTGGCGAGCCCACGTTCGCCGAGGTCGTCGGCCGGTGCCACGAGACGGTGCTGAACGCCTCCGAACGCCAGGACATCCCCTTCGCGCTGATCGTCGACGCGCTCCAGCCCGAGCGGGTCGCCGGACGCAACCCCCTGTTCCAGATCAGCCTCACCCTCCAGCCCGCCAGTACCCAGGCCGGCCTGACGCTGGGGACCGTGACCACCGAGCCCGTCGAGCTCACCGGCGGCTACGCGCGGTTCGACATCGCGTTCGACGTGATCGACAACAAGGAGAGCCTCGACCTGGTGGTGGAGTACTCCACCGAGTTGTTCGACGCCGACCGCATGGAACGTCTTCTCGATCATTACGTCGCGGCGCTGGCCAACGGCCTGGCCGACCCCGGTGCCGTCGCCGAGGACGTCGACATCATGTCGAGCAGTGAACGCCACCAGGTGTTGCACGCCTGGAACCCGGCAGGCGCCGTCGCCGTCATCGGGCCGGGAAAGGAAGGGGAGTAGCGGTGCACACCGTCGTCGCCGGTGCGGTCGGCACCTCGGGGCTGCTGCACAAGGTCATGACCGGGCACGACGCGGGTCGTGTCGCGTTCCGGTTCGTGGGTGCGGGGCCGCCGGTCGAGCTGACCTACGGCGGGCTGGAGCGGTGCGCGGGCCGGCTGGCGCATGCCTTGCGGCGTGCGGGGGTGGGGCCGGGCCGGGTGGTGGCGTTGCTGCTGGAGCGCGGGCCGGATCTGCTCGTGGCGCAGCTGGCGGTGGTGATGAGCGGCGCGGCGTGGATGCCGTTGGATCCGCGCAATCCGGCGGCCCGGCTGGCTTTCCAGGTCGGCGACGCCGCGGCGCCGTTGGTGCTGACCACCTCGGATCTCGCCGGTCTGGCCGCGGAGGTGGCCCCCGGCACCGCCGTCTGGATTCTGGACGATCCGTTGCGGCGGGCCGAGCTGGCCGGTCACCCGGATACGGTGCCGGACGTCGACGTCCGGCCGGAGGATCCGGCGTACGTGATCTACACCTCCGGCTCCACCGGCACCCCCAAGGGGGTCCTGGTCTCGCACCGGTCGGCGTACACCTACTGCCGGAACGCGGTCGAACATCACGGCATCACCGCCGCCGACGTCCTCCCGCAGGTGGCCAACCCCGCCTTCGACGCCAGCCTTCTCGACACCTTCGGTGCCCTCCTGGCCGGAGCGACCATCGTCAGCGCTCCGCTCACCGTCATCACCGACCCGGGCGGGTTCACCGCCCTGGTCCATTCGGAGGGGGTCACCTTCTCGTTCCTGCCACCGGCGTTCCTGCGTCTGCTCGATCCCGGGGAGTTCACCGGGAGCCGGTTGCGCGGGTTCGTGGCCGGGGGAGAGGCGCTGGCCGCGGAGCTGCAGGCCCGCTGGGCACGGCCCGGACTGACGATCCACCAGGGCTACGGCCCCACCGAGACCACCGTGGCCTGCGCCAACTACGTGTGCCCCGACACCCCCATGGAGGGCAAGGTCCCCATCGGCACCACCTTGCCCCATCACCGCGCCTACGTGCTGAACAAGCGCCTGCGGCCCGTGCCCGTCGGGATCTCCGGCGAGCTCTACATCTCCGGCGCCGGCGTGGCGCACGGCTACCTCAACCGGCCCGGCCTCACCGCGCAGCGTTTCGTCCCCGACCCCTACAGCGGCCGCCCCGGGGAACGCATGTACGCCACCGGCGACCTGGTCCGCTGGCGCCCCGACGGGCAGCTCGAATACCTCGGCCGCACCGACCGGCAGATCAAGCTCCGTGGCCAGCGCGTCGAGCTCGGCGAGATCGAGCACGTCCTGGCCC
>NZ_JBHSRF010000030.1:0-92080 GCF_042658925.1 Sphaerisporangium aureirubrum | reverse complement strand
TGATCGCGACAGAGATCGGCAGACCGGTCCGTTCGGTGATGAGGTGGATTTTCGACCCGTTCTTGCCGCGATCGACAGGATTCGGGCCTGTCAGGTCCCCCCTTTGACCGCTCGCACGCTGACCGAGTCGATCGCCCATCGCGACCAGTCCAGCTCACCACGGGCACCGAGCTCGTCCAGCAGGATCCGGTACAGCTTGGCCCACACCCGGGCGGCGCTCCACTCGGTGAAGCGACGATGCACCGTCTGCCAGGAGGCACCGAAGACCGGCGGCAACTGCCGCCACACACACCCGGTGGTGGCCACGTACACGATCGCCGCCAGTATCGTCCGGTCGTCCACCCGCCGCCGCCCACCACCTTGCGGCCGCGTCGGTGCCGGTGGGACCACCCCCTGGAACAACTCCCACAACTCATCGGGGACCAGCCGTTGAAGAAACGCATCCACGACCGATCTAACGATCAATCCCCAAATGAGTCACGGTCTTACTAGGGCGAACAGGTGCAAACCAAACGCCCTCTCAGTGAGCCCCTGGCCTTGCAGCAGGCGAGGCCCGGCCAAGTAGGAGGCCCCGGACATGGCCGGGGCCTCACGCGGACGATTCAGATCGTGTTCTCATGGCTTTAACGATCTGCCGCGATCCGGTTGTTCTTCAACCACACGTCGCACAGATATACCAATATACAGAACCTATTTCCCGCGCATTCTCTTTGTGTATCACGCGTGGGCTCGCCATCAGTACTCGCAGTCAGGCGAGTCCATTATGCGGATTCTGTCCACCACCCAGCCGTCACCGTCGGCGTCCGTGACGGAAGAACTCGGCCTCAAGCAGATGGTGGTGCCATGGGTGTAATGCAATCGAGCGCCGTCGTCGTTATTACGGGAGTTGTATACGGCGTAAGCACCCCTGGCTCTGGTACTGAGATTCTGCCAACCGCTAGTGATGTCCTGGTACGCCGCGGTCGGCCTGTTTGCCGCCCAGTCCGCTTTGGTCTTGTAGAAGCAGACCCGCGGCCAGATGCACCCATGGGCGCTCCCAAGCGTCCCCGGGGGCTCGAGACCGATCGTGCGGGCGTCGGCGGGAGGCCCGCCTAGAATGCAAATGGTGAGAGCTGCCAAAACAGCCGCAACACCATTGATCACGAGTTGCTTGAGTCTCATTGATACTCTCTCCTGGATGTAAGGCCGCTACCTCGAGTGGTCAGCCTGTTATGGGCAGGAGCCGTATCTCTGCGCCTTGACTGTGGCCAAGCCCCAGTCTTCGACCTTGACGTAGACCGGAGTGCTCATCCCCGAGCGGTTGTACGTCATGGTCCATGCCTTACCGGGTACTTCGAGGAGTACCCGGTAGCAGTAGCCGGCGTCCACACGGAAGGCATCCCAATCCTGGCCGGCGGGAGTAGTGCGGTTGGTGGCGAGCCACATCGTCTGAGACGTCGAAACGCAGCCGGTTCTCGCTGTACCGGTGGTGCCGTCCTGGCACGTCCAGTTGCGAAAGGCCATTACGCCCAAGCTGCTCTGGTTCGTCGTCGTCGAGCAGAGGACCGAGCAGTTGCCTCCGGCCGCCGGGGACATCGTCACCAAGGCAGCGCCGGCCTGGGCCACAGGTGCGGTGAGGGTGACCAGCGGCAGAGCAGCGCAGACGGTTGCCAGCGTCAAAGAAGTGATTCGTTGGCGAGCGATCATGTCTGTCCCTATCTCGTGTCGATCGGATTTTCCGAGAATCATCATTTGGCCGAAGATTTTGCCGCGTGAGGCTTACAGCAGATCAATCACCTCTAGGAGGACGATCGACATGGGTGTCCCACGGGGATGGCCCGCGGGGGCCAGATGTGGCGCGGGTGTCACTTGATTGATGCATTCGTACTGTGCGGGTGTGTAGGGGGCAGGCCGTTGCTGGAGTATCATCGCTGGTGAGGGGTTCACAATGACTTTTCGGTCCGGTTCGGTCCGAATACTTTGGGCTTGATGCGCAGATGTAAATACTCCAGCCTGATATACGTGAACATGGTGAACGAGAAAGAGTTGTCGGCGCGGCGGTTGTTCGCCGTACGGCTGAACGAGCTGCTGGACCTGACCGCTGATCTGCCGATCAAGAGGGTGGTGGCTGAGGTCAACCGGCGCCGACCTGCCGGGCTGGGGCGCCCGGTGAGCGGGCCACGGGTCAGTGACTGGAGACGCGGCCGGCATCTACCGGAGTCGGAAACGTCGTTCTTGGTGATGGTCCGGGTGCTGCTGGAGCACTGCCGTCGGCGGGGGGTGCTGCCGGAGCAGGTGAGTGACGGGTTGTTGGACGAGGAGCAATGGCGGCGGTGGTTACGCGATGCTCGCGCTTCTCCGCCTGATCCGGTAACCATCGGCCCGGTCCAGATCGGTGAGAACGCGGCGATCGATGGCCGTGCCGATCGGTGGGCCGGGCGGTGTCCCTATCGGGGGTTGGCAGCGTTCGACGAGCGGCAGGCGGAGGTGTTCTATGGTCGGGAGGAGTTGACCGCTCAGTTGGTGGACACCCTGGCCCAGCGGCTGGATCGCCCGGGGATCTTGGTGGTGGCCGGGGCGTCGGGGGCGGGTAAGTCTTCGCTGGTGCGCGCGGGATTATTGCCAGCGCTGGCGAGTGGAGGGTTGAGCGCGGAGTCGGCCACCTGGCCGGTGTCGGTGGTGTATCCGACCGCAGCCCCGCGTGATGAGCTGGCGCGGACGTTGGCTTCATTCGCCGGCGTTGCCCCCGGCCCGATTCGCACTTTGCTGGAGACCGAGCCGCGGCAGGCGCACACCGTGGTTCGTGATGCGGTGGTCGCCAACGCCCGCACCACGGGCGGTGGACCGGTCACCAGTAGCGGCGATCGTCTTGTGCTGGTTGTGGATCAGTTCGAGCGGATCTTCACTCTGCCCGAGGACACCGATCCCGGCGCCGCGGGATCGGCCGAGGCGCAGCGGGCGGACTTCATCGCCGCGCTGCACGCGGCGGCGACTCGGCCCTGCGGCCCAGATGACGAGCCGACAGCGTTGGTGATCGTGGTCATCCGTAGCGATTTCCTAGCCGACTGCGCGAGCTACCCGCAGCTGGCCGGCGCGGTGAAGGACGGGTTGTTCCTGGTCGGGCCAATGAGCGAATTGGAACTGCGGCTGGCCATCACCGGTCCCGCCGGACGAGCTGGTTTGCAGATCTCATCGGCGCTGGTAGAGAGCATCCTCGGTGAAATGCCCTCCACCACTGGTGAGGGTCGCTACGAGGTAGGGGCGCTGCCGTTGCTGTCAGAAGCAATGCGACTCACCTGGGAACATCGCGAAGGTGCTCATCTGACCAGCCGCAGCTACGCGCGGTCCGGTGGAGTCGCCCACGCTATCCAGACCAGCGCCGAAGCGGTTTACATAGCCCTGCCTGCCCACAAGCAGGCCGTCACCCGGCAAGTGTTCCATCGGCTGACCAAGCTCACCGGTGATGGGCGGGCAGTTCGCCGACCCATGCCTTACCAGCGGCAACCGACCCACCAGTCCACGAGCCTGCCACCGCCGGGCACGGCCGACTTGCCGGTCGGGCACTCAGCCGACGTCGGGGAAGTGGTGGAGGCGTTCGCCGAACAACGACTCATCGTGGTGGGCGAACAGACCGCGGAGATCACGCATGACGCCCTGCTGCACGCCTGGCCACGGCTTCGTGGGTGGCTGGAGGAAGATCCTGCCGACCGGGCGCTGTACAGCCGACTACATGACGACGCCGAAGACTGGGCGCGCAATCAGCATCACGGATCGTTTCTCTATCGTGGTGAACGCCTGACCTCGGCCCTGCACGCCCAGCCTCGCTGGCAGACCGACATTGACCGCTATCCTGCCCTGTCAGGCACCGCACGCCGGTTCCTGGAGGCCGGCAGGAACGCTCAGGCACGCGCCACCGTGCTGCGCCGTGCATTGGTCACCGTCTTGACCACTCTGCTGATTGCCGCCATGATCGCGGCAGCCGCGGCCATGAACACTCAGCAGAACAGCGGTCGCCAGCGCGATGTCGCCGTCTCCCGCCGACTGGCCGCGCAAAGCAGGCTACTCACCGGCGACCCCGCCCTGGCCGCGCTGCTGGCAGTAGCGGCCTGGCGGATCAGCCCCACTCCCGAAGCCCGCGCCAGCATGCTCACCGCCCTCAATAACCCGCAACGCGCCGTCCTCACCAATCCCACTCGCTCGATCACCGCAGTGGCCGTCAGCCCGGACGGGCAGACGCTGGCCACAGGCAGCCACGACGGCACGGTACAGCTGTGGGAGATCAATACCGGTAAACCCATCGGTGCCCTACTCACCGGACACGCTCAGGGGCTTATCTCTATGGCTTTCAGTCCTGATGGGCAGATGCTGGCCACCGGCGGCTTCGACGGCAAGTTCCCTGTTTTCGACGGCATGGTGCGGCTGTGGGAGGTCAAAACCCGCAAATTTGTCGGTGACCTGCGCGCCTTCCCCCCTGATGGAATTTCCGCAGTGGCTTTCAGCCCGGACGGGCAGATGCTGGCCACCGGCAGCACCGGCACCGCGCAGCTGTGGAACGTCAAGACCCGCACACTCATCGGCGTCCCGCTCACCGGCCACGCCGGCCAGGTCTCCCTAGTGGCCTTCAGCCCGGACGGGCAGGCGCTGGCCACCGTCGACAACGGCCCCCTTGGCGACGGCATGGTGCGACTGTGGGAGGTCAAGACCCGCACACCCATCGATGCTCCCTTCGTCGGCCGCACCGGGGTTTCCACGGTGGCTTTCAGTCGGGACGGACGGACGCTGGCCACCGGTAGCCGTGACGGCACCGCGCAACTCTGGAACGCAAAAACCCGCGCACCCCTCGGCGCTCCGCTCCTCGGCCGCATCGACGCAGTTGATTCGGTGGCGTTCACACCCGATGACCAGACGCTGGCCGTCGGCAGCCGCGACGGCGCGGTGCAGTTGTGGAACGTCAAAACTGCCACCCCGACCACCACTTTGATCGCCGGCCACACCGGCCCCGTTTCCTCGGTCGCGTTCAGCCCGGACGGCCAAACGCTGGCCACCGGCAGCCGCGACGGCACGGCACGGCTGTGGAAGGTCAAGACCCGCATGCCGATCGCCATCCTGCTTTCAGGCGTCACTCGTAACTCGCCGCTTAGGCCTGCCTCTGTGGCAGTCAGCCCGGATGGCCGGACACTGGCCGCCACCAGCGTCGGCGGCATGGTGCAGTTGTGGGAGGTCAAGACCCGCACAACCATCGGTGCCCCATTCGCCGTCCACCCTGGCGAGGTGAACTCGGTAGCCTTCAGCCCCGACGGACAGACACTAGCCACCAGCGGCTTCGACGGTTTCAACGGCACCGCACGCCTCTGGAACGTCAAGACCCGCACCCCCATTGGCGCCCCGTTCGCAGGCCACACCGGCGGAATCTACTCGGTGGCCTTCAGCCCGGACGGGCAGACACTGGCCACCGGTGGCGGAGACGGCACCGCGCAGCTCTGGAACGTCAAGACCCATACGCCCATTGGTGCCCCGCTGACCGGCCACACCGGCGAACTGTCCCTTGTGGTTTTCAGCCCGGACGGACAGACGCTGGCTACCGGTAGCCTCGACGGCACCGCGCGGTTGTTCAACGTCAAAACCCGCACACCCATCGGCGCCCCGCTCAGCGACCACACCGGGGCGATTTACTCGGTGGCTTTCAGCCCGGACGGACAGACCCTGGCCACCGGCGGCCTCGACGGCACCGCGCGGTTGTGGAACGTACAAACCCGCACACTCATCGGTGCTCCGCTCCTCGGTCACACCGGTACCGTTAGCTCTGCGGCCTTCAGCCCAGACGGACAGACGCTGGCCACCGGCAGCCTCGACGGCACCGCGCAGCGGTGGGACATCGCCTCTCGCACACCCATCGGTGCCCCGCTCAGCAGCCACACCGGCGTCAGGTCGGTGGTCTTCAGCCCAGACGGTCAGACACTGGCCACCGGCAGCCTCTACGACGGCATCGTGCGATTGTGGGAGGTGGGGATCCCCAGGGATCTGCTTGGAGCCGTGTGCGCGATCCCCGCGCGCTCTCTCACTCGTGTCGAGTGGGCACAATATGTCCCCGAAGTTGACTTTCGTACCGTGTGTCCTTGAACCAGATCTGCCACCGGTTCGCGAGCAGGTACGCATGCGACGGATCTCCGACCTTCCCTCGCGTACCCACCGCTGTCGCTGCTCCACCAGCCGGCAATCTTCGTGCTCAGCTGCAAGAGCCTCACGCCCGTGCGCGCATCGCCGCTACTCGCTGCGACATCCGAATGGGTGTGGGCTCGGATTGTGCTGCTCCCTGGCTTTGCCAGCGGTGCGCAGTGGCCACGGCAATACCGGCGACCAGGCCGAGTGGCCGGCCGACCTCGTCCGGCGTGGGATGGTCGTGGGTCGGCAGACCGCGGCGCATCTACGCACCGACCCGGCCTGGGAGCCCTGCGCGCTGTATTGGCAGCTCCAGCGCGTTGTGGCTTAACGGAATCTGGTGGCCAAGGCGTGGTTCGGCATGCACCCGCCGGGCCCCGTAGGTGCTGCGCGAGTACCGGAGGATTCAACCTCTGTCGCACGTTCTCTGGCCGGACCTGAATCCCGCGGTAAAGCCTATGTCGTATGCCTCGTCGTCGGAGATTCTCCCGTGCTGGGGAATCTTGCCGCACTTGGTTCCGGCCTCGAAGCCCTCGGAGTAGCCGTTCGAACAGACTTTTCTCTGCTTCTTCTTGAGGCCGCTGCAAACGGGCGGCGCGGCCTTCGAGATCGCCGTGACGTGACTGCCGCCGGCGCTGGCGGACGTCGGAACGACTGAGGCTTGAGTCCCGATCGGTCCGAACACCAGGGCGGCGATCAGGGGACTGGCGAAGAGCAGACGTTTTTCGTGCATCCTCGTCTCCTTCCTCATGAAGGCACTCGTTCCTCGACGGGCTTCATGAAGACGAACCTTGGAAGTTCCCGCTTCAACACCCTCTCGAATGAGGGTCTCTCGGCTGTGGCCCTGATTTCCTCCGACCGATGGCGATGTCGTCCCGACATCGCAGGCCACCGTGGGCTGCGCGTTCTACCATCGTGCGGTCCGATTTATCGGCGCGTCCAGACGGTTGACTCCAATGTGAGCACGGTTTTGCCTGTTGACGAGCCCGGCGTGTCGCAGGCCATGGGTGCTCAGGGGCCGCGTACCCGCCAGCACGTAGCATTTCCCTCGATACCCACGCATTCTCCTCAAATCTACCCATGCTGAGGAAGGGCTCGATGGCCGACGCCTCCCCCTCCCGACGAAGCGTCGGGACCGAACCGGGGCTCGTCGTACCCGCTGCCGCCGCACCCGTGGGCGGTCCGGGGAGTGGTGCCGCTTCGCTGACCGTTCAGGTTCTCGGTCCCTTGCGGGTGTGGCGTGACGGGGTCGAGGTCGACACCGGGCCTCGACAGCAGGCCTACCTGCTGGGCCTGTTGCTGATGCGTGCGGGTCGACCGGTCAGCACTTCTGAGCTCATCGACCTCGTCTGGGACGACGGCATGCCGACGTCGGCGGTGAACATCGTCCACAAATATGTCGGGACGTTGCGACGGCTGCTCGAACCGAACCTGCCCGCGCGGGCGCCGGGCTCCTACCTCCACCGGCGCAGCAGCGGCTACCAGTTCGACGACAGCCGCGTGGCACTCGACCTGGCTGAATTCCGCCGGCTCCTCGGCCTCGCCCGTGCCGCACTGGGCGCTCACCGGTTCGATGAGGGGGCCAACGCCTACGAAGAGGCTTTGTCGCTGTGGCGAGGGTCCGCGGGCGACGGGCTGGCCCTCAGCGCCGCCGCCGGCCCGCTGTTCGCCTCCGTCAACCGCGAGCTGCTCGACGCCTGCGTCGAGGCCGCTCGCGCCATCGTGCCTCGCGGTCATGGCAAACGCATCCTGCAACCGCTGCGCCTCGCCGCATGGATCGCGCCCATCGACGAGACCATCCAGGCGACGCTCATGACCACCCTGGCGGCGTCGGGACAGCAGGCGGAGGCCCTGTCCGTGTTCGACACGGTGCGAGCGCGGCTGGCCGACGATCTGGGCATCGACCCCGGTCCAGTGCTTCGCGAGGCGCACCGGCAAGTTCTTCAACAAGCCGGGGCTGTCTTCACACCACGCGTCGCCGGCTCTCCCCCGAAAGGCGCACCCAGATCCAAGTCCGGCGCGAACTCCACGAGCGGGGCGCGAAAACCTCCCGGCAGCCGGTCCGATCGTCTCGTGGGCCGGCAAGAAGAACTGGCCCTTCTCCGCAATGCCGTCGACTCGGCCACCTTCGGCCGAGCGCAGATCGTGCTCGTCGAGGGTCCACCAGGAGTGGGCAAGAGCCGGTTGCTTGCCGAGGTCACCGACCAGGCCGCCGCGAACGGTGCCTCTACCTTCTGGGGCCGATGCCACGAGGGAGAAGGCGCCCCGTCGATGTGGCCCTGGGTGCAGATCGTCGAGGCCCTGATCGCGGCACTGCCGGAGGACGAACGGGCGCGTTGGACCACCGAACTCGGCGACTTGCTGCGGCACTCCGCTCACGATGCCGAAGTCATGGCGCGGCCGGATGCCAGAGCGCAGTTCCGTCTGTACGGCAACGTCGTCGCACTGTTCGGCGCGGCCGCCGCGCGCCGGCCCTTGGTCGTGGTCGTGGACGACCTCCACTGGGCAGACCAGGCCTCGCTACAGCTGTTCGCACGCTTGGCCGAGTCGCTCCCGGACAGGAGCGTGTTGCTGGGTACCTTCCGCGGCCACGCGCCGACGCCCAGCCCGCACGTGCGGCGCATGCTGGCGGCGGTCGCGCGCCAGGACCGCCACCGGCGCATCGCTCTTGGTCCCCTCGGCCCGTCTGACGTCGCCGAGTTGGTCCACCGAGAGACCGGGCGGTCTCCGAGTCCCGGCGTCGCGCGAAACATACAGGCCCGCACCGAAGGCAACCCCCTGTTCGTGCGCGAGCTCGCGAGATTCCTGGCCGAAGAGGACCATCTGTCCGACCAAGCGGCAGCCCAGGCCGCCGTCCCGTCCACGGTGCGCGACATCGTCCGCGACCGGATGAGCAAGCTCGACGACGGGGACCGTCGCCTCATCGAGATCGCGGCCCTGATGGGCCGCGACATCGACGCCCGCCTGTTGGCGAAGGCATCCGGCCTCGACGCGTTGCGGTGCCTCACTCGCCTGGAGGCCCTTGAGGCGCTCGGCCTGGTCGAGGTGACCTCCGGCTCCTTGAGTGACTGGCGGTTCGTGCACGACCTCGTCCGCGAGTCGGTGGCCCGCTCGACGCCCCGATCGAACGCGAGCCACTTCCATCTGCACATCGCGGCCGCGCTCGCGCAGACCCAGGAACCGGCCGAGCGCCATGGTGAGGCACTCGCCCACCACCTGTGCTCGGCGGGCCCGCTCGCCGAGCCGGAGCGGACGGCGCGAGCACTCATCGTCGCGGCCCGCATCGCCGCACGGCGATCCGCCTACGAGACCGCGGAGAAGCACCTGGGCACCGCGAGCCGAATCGCCCGCGGCGCCGGACTCCCCGGCCTTGAGCTGACCGCGCTCACCGAGCTGACCGCCGTCGCGGGTATCCACTCCGGCTTCGTCGGAGCCACCATGGACCATCTGGACCGCGCCGAGGAGGTCGCGCGGTCGCTCGGCAAGGAACGGGAGGCCACAGGCTTCCTGTTCTCCCAGTTCCTGGCGCACGCCCAGGGCATCCAGCTTGAGGCCGCCGGGCGTCTCGCGCGCCGGCTGCTCCATCATGGTCAGCGCTCCTCAGACCCTGTCGTTCAGGCATCCGGCCATCATGCGTGGGGGGTCTACCAGTGGAGTTCAGGCAACATCGGTGAGGCCTACCGGAACCTGAGCCACTCCGATTCGCTCATCCGTGCCCAGCCGGAGGCCGAGCCGCTGCGCCACCGGCTGCAGATGATGACGCCGGTCATGCTGGCGCTGAACACCACGCTGTACGGTGATGTGGTCGCCGCGCGCCAGCTTTTCGACGTGGTGGAGTTCGAGGCCGGCGACGACCCTTACGCCATCAGCATCTGGGGCTCGTTCGCGGTGACCGCGGCGGCCGCCGCGGGAGACTTCGCCTGGGCGCTGCGGGCGGCCGAGACGGCGATCAACGCCGATCCGGACTTCTCCTTCACCTTTTCCGGCAGCTATCCGCGGCTCGCGTGGCACTGGGCGAAGGCCATGTCCGGCGGTGACCCGGTCGCCTCGGCCACGGAGATGGAGCGCATCATCGAGAGCGCACTGGTCGACCCACCTCGATCGAACCTGGCCACCTGGTACGCGCTTCTCGCCGAGATCCAGTTGTACGCAGGCGATGTCTCCGCCGCCATGACCGCGCTGGACCTGGCCGACAGGTTCATCGACACCTACGGCGAACGGTACGCGGAGGGCCTGGTGCTCCTCATCCGCGCGAAGGCACTCCGAGCCGGCGGCGACGTCCGGTCCGCCGTGCGCACCACCCATCGAGCGCTCGTCCTTTCCCGGGAGCGCGGAGCCCGCCTCTTCGCGGCGCGCGCCAACGACTTGCTCGCCGAGCTCCCCGTGTAGCGGCACGATGACGTTTCGCGGCTACGGGCGGCGCGATCAGTCGTGGGTCGACGTCGTCGCGTTATGCGACCGATACGCTGACGTTCCAACCTGGAAGCCCTCGGCAGAGTTGTTCTGATACATGGACCGTTTCGAGGGGTTCCATGAGTTCGTACGCGCTCGCCAGCAATCGCTGATGCGGACCGCGTACCTGCTCACCGGGGACGCCCATCTCGCCGAGGATCTGCTGCAGACGGTTCTCACCCGTGTCGCCGCGCACTGGGCCAAGCTCGCCGACGGCGGCAACCCCGAGGCGTACGCCCGCAGAGCCCTCGTGAACCAGACCATCTCGTGGCGCCGGCGCAAGCGGGTCGAGCTGCCTGGAGCCGAACTGCCCGAGCGGGCCGAGTCCGGGCAGTCGCATGACGAGGCGACCGTGCGCCGCATCGCCCTTCATCACGCGCTGGCCCAGCTCACGCCGAAACAGCGAGCCGTGATCGTGCTGCGTTTCTACGAGGACCGCACCGAGCACGAGACCGCGCAGCTCATGGGCGTCTCGATCGGCACCGTCAAGAGCCAGACCCACTACGCGCTGTCGAAACTACGGGCGCTCGCCCCTCAGGAGGTGTATCGATGAAAACGCTGCGTGAGGATCTGCAGGCACTGGCCGAGCAGGCGCCCACCGTCGATCTTGCGGCTCGGGCGGTTCGCGGCGCTCGCAGAAGGCGAGTGAACCGCCTGGTCATGGCCACGGCCGCCGTGCTGTGCGTGGTCTCCGGTGGCGGCTTCACGCTGCTTCAGCAGGCATCCCCTGCACCTCAGATCCTGTTCACGCCACCGGAGACCACGGTGCTCCCACTGCCGGAGAAGGGAGTCGGACCGGCGGAGCAGGCGTACCGGCCCAAGTGCCGGCGCGACGGCAAGCCGTGCGCCGAGGACGCCTGGCGGATCGTGACGCGTGAAGGCGACACCTACGAGCTGGCCGGGGCGGTGACAGGGCCGCTGGCGGTCACGGCGGACGGCCGCCGGATCGCGTACTACAACTCGAAGCAGCGCGGGATCGTGGTACGCGACCTGGCGAGCGGCAGGACGTGGAAGGCGCCGCTGAAGCAGCCCGAGGAGGACTTCGCGGTCGAGTTCACGCTGCGACTGTCGCCCAGCGGGCTGCGGTTCGTCGTGTCGGGGTGGGGCGGGCGCCGAGAACCGAACAAGCTGGTGGACGTGGAGCGCAAGACCGTGACCGACCTCGCCCGCGGGTGGTGGCCGGTGAGCGTGTCGGACAAGTCCGGACCCGTCGTGCTGGCCAAGCCGTTCAACATGACCAGCCAGGTGTGGGTGCTCGGCCACGATCCGATCACCATTCAGGATTTCACGTACGACTACAGCGCCCTCGCACCGGACGGGCGGAGACTCGTCCGGCTGGGGCAGACCGTCGACCCGAATCGAAGGCCGATGGTGCGGCGGGACGGCTCGATCGTCATCTTCGACGCGATCAGTGGCGGCGGGGAGACTCGTGTACCCATATCCGGACTTCCGGAAGGGCTCGCTCCTTCGCGGCTCGGGAGCTGGCTGAACGACACGGAACTGACCGTGCTCGCCGAACCTCAGAAGCCCGACGGGCCGACGTCGGCGGTGTACGCGGTGGACGTGCGAACGGGCGAGAGCAGGGAGCTGTTCGCGCTGCGCGACGACGGCCCGTCCGTCGTACCGGGACTCGTCCGCTGACCGCGGCCGGGTCGGCGCCGTCGGGACCACACGCTGGAACAACTCCCACAGCTCATCAGGTACCGGTCGCTGGAGAAACGCATCCACGGACGATCCGACGATTGACCCCAACTTAGGCCAGGGCATGGGTGGCGGGCTTCCTGTCCCTTGTGTGATCCGTTACTAATTGGAGGAGCCCTATAACGACTATTGGTATCTCGTTGCCGACCGCAATGGCCGCATTCGTTGGCGTTGATTGCACATCTCGGCGGGCTTTGCGAAACTGCCTGGGTGACAAGTGGTGAATCCGGTTGTTTCGGGATTGTTTCGAGTAGCGTCGATCGATCTGTCCCCTCAGCGACGGGGAATGCGTAGAGCCTCGTAGCAGGCTTAGTCGTCTTCTTTCGATGGATCGGAGATCTGATGCGCGTCGCCCTCCTCACCACGACTCAGCATGGCCACCTGAATCCGTATATTCCGGTGGTCAATGCGCTCCAAGCCGCCGAGAGTGAGGTCGCGCTGCTGCTGTTGTCCGCGGACGGTGGCGTGCTCGACGAGCAGCGTCGCCAGGCCTTGGGCAAGGCGGAGGTGCACGCGATCGGGCAGGTCGAGATGGCGCCGTGGAGTGGTGACCCGGCGAAGATCGGCCCGATGCTCCGGTCGTCGCCGGTGGCGGACCAGACGGCTGACGCGCTCAAGGCGACGGCGCCTGACTTCGTGCTCGTCGATTCGCTGCCGGTCACGGCGTCGGCCATGGCCGGCGCACAGGCGTCCGGGGTGCCGTACGGGATGATCTGGGCCAACCTGGGGGGAGTATGCCCGCGCGAGCATCGACGAGGCCGCTGGGCGTACGACGAGCAGGTCGGCGACTATCTGACCAGGCACGGGGTGTTGTGGTCGGCCCGGACTCATTCGGCGCGTTCGCCGATTCTCAATCTGATGCCGACGATTCCTGCTCTCGTCGGGGACGACGCGGTCACCGACGACGGTGTGCGGCTGGTGGGGTTGCCGGGTGCGGCGGGGACCCGCGGCGACGAGGTCGCCTTCTCGGGCCTGGATCGGGTCGACCCCGGCCGCCCGGTGGTGTACGTCTCCTTCGGCACGATCTTCCACCGGCGGCCGGACCTGCTGCGCACGGTGATCACCGGCGCGGCGGCGACCGGTGCGCAGGTGATCGCCTCGGTAGGAGATCTCGCCGAGGAGCTCGCGCTGCCCGGCGACGTGCTCACCGCCCCGTACCTGCCGCAACGTGAGGTGCTCGAACGCGCCGACGTGTTCATCACCCATGGCGGATACAACTCCGTGGCGGAGTCGATCAGGGCGGCGACACCGATGCTGGTGATCCCGCTGGCCGTGGATCAGCCCGTCCAGGCGTACTTCGTGGGCAGGGCGGGCTTCGGGACGGCGTTGGAGCCGGCCGGAGTCACCGAGCAGGCGGTCGCCGGCGCCGTCACCGATCTGCTCGATCCCGCCCGGGACTACCGGGCCCGGCTGCGCGCCGCGCGGCCGCAGTGCGGCGACTCCGCCGTGCGCACGGCCGAGCTGGTCATCGGCACGGTCGAGACGCTACAGCGACAGGGGGAGCGGTGACGATCGAACTGCGGCGGCCGGTGGGCGACCCGATCGTGATCGATGATCTTGAGCGCCTCTCGTTCCGGGTGGATCGCCGCGCCTACACCGACGACGACCTGGCCGCGCGGGAGATGACCAGCATCTTCGATCGCTGCTGGTTGTACGTCGGGCACGAATCGGAGGTCCCCGGCCCGGACTCCTACGTGGCACGCGACGTCGGCGGGCGCCCGGTGGTCATGGCACGCGGGTCCGACGGCGTGATCCGGGTGTTCGCGAACAGCTGCACTCACCGCGGGGCTCTCATCTGCTCGCAGCCGGCCGGGCAGGCCAGGTCGTTCCGGTGCCCGTATCACGACTGGACGTTCTCCAACCAGGGCGACCTGGTCGGCGTCCCGATCCCGGACGGGTACGGGCCGGGCTTCCGGAAGGCGGACTTCGGCCTGGCGCGGCACCGTAGCGACGGTTACCGCGGTTTCGTGTTCGTCACCTTCGATCCGGAGCAGCCGCGCACCCTGACCGAGTACCTGGCGGGTGCGACGGAGTACCTCGATCTGATCGACGACCAGTCGGAGGTCGGGATGGAGGTGATCCAAGGCGCGCAACTCCACGGGGCGCGGGCCAACTGGAAGCTCATGATGGAGAACAGTGTCGACATCTACCACTTCCGGGCCCTGCACAAGCGTTACGTCGGCTACATGGAGTCGCTGGGGTCGGTGCCACCCCGACGACGAGGCGGCTTCGGCCGCGCCCTCGGACTGGGGCACGGAGCCAACGAGCTGCCCCCGGCGGCGGCCCGCCCGCTCGCCTACTGGACGCCGATGTTCGGCGCCGAGGTCCGGCCGCGGATCGAGGCGACGGCCGCACGGTTCGTCGACCGGTTCGGCGCCGAGCGCGCCGAGCGGATCACCGGCACCAATCGCGCGGTGCTGATCTTCCCCAACTTGATGATCATCGACGCGATCGCGATCACGATCCGCAAGATCGACCCGATCGGCGCCGGCCAGATGGCCATCACCTCGGTCGCCCTGGCCCCCAAGGACGAGGATCCGGACATCCGGGAACTCCGCAAGAGTCACTACCTGACGTTCCTCGGCCCCGCCGGCTTCGCCACTCCCGACGACGTCGAGATCGTCGAGTCGTGCCAGCGGGGCTATCTCAACCGCGCGGTCCGCTACTCGGATCTGTCGCGCGGCATGAACAAGGAGGTCCCGGAGACGACCGACGAGCTTCCCGCCCGCGAGTTCTGGCGGCAGTGGGACCGGCTGATGCACGGCGACGACGGTCACGTCGAGGTCGCTCACCGGGCCGGGACGCGAGGGGCGGAGTTACGATGACCACCGAGCTGACGGTCGGCGAAGCGGCCCAGGTGCGGTTGTGGCACCGGGTGAGCCAGTTCCTATTCCGTGAGGCACGGCTGCTCGACGAGTGGCGCCTGCTCGAGTGGTACGACGAGATGCTGACCGGCGACATCCGCTACACGGTGCCGGCCACCGACGTCCGCGGCGAGACGGCCGACGCGCTCGGGCTCATCGACGACGACGCCGCCCGGCTACGCCAGCGGATCGAGCAACTCCTCAACGGTGAGGTGTGGTGCGAGAACCCTCGGTCGCGGACGAATCGGATGATCGGCAACGTGGAGATCCTGGCCGATCGGGGCACGCACCTCGACGTGGCGGCGAATGTCGTCGTGTACCGGTTCGGGCACGGCCGCTCTGACGCCTACGTCGGAAAATGCCGGTTCGAGCTCGTCGTCGAGGGCGAGTCGTTCCGGGTCCGGAGACGGGTCGTGGTGCTCGACCACGAGACGTTGTACGAGCACGGAAAGCTCAGCATCATCCTGTGACCGGACAGTGACGGCGGCCGGCCCCGGCAGCGTCCCGCCCGTTGCCGCCGCCCACCCGAGCCTCCCTCGCGAGGTCTACGTCCTCAGTGTCGTCGGTGGCTGCGTCATGCTGGGCCTCGGACTGGTGCTCCCGGTGCTCCCGGTGTACGCGGCGGCGTTCGGGGCCGGGCCCACCCAGATCGGAGCGCTCGTCGCCCTGTTCGCCTTCCTGCGGCTGGCCACCAGTCCTTTCTGCGGCCGGCTCGGAGTTCGTTTCGGGGAGCGGCGCGTCCTGGTCGCCGGCCTGTTGTTATGCGCGGTCTCCTCGGCCCTGACGGCGTTCGCCGGGTCCTACGGGCAGCTGCTCGTGTTCCGCGGCCTCGGCGGCGTCGGCTCGGTGCTGTTCTCGGTGTCCGCGCTGGCGGCACTCCTGGCGATCGCGCCGGCCGGGCAGCGGGGCCGGGCCAGTGCCGTGTTCGAGGCGGGCTTCCTGCTCGGCGGGATCTGCGGACCGGCACTGGGCGGGCTGCTCGCTCTCATCGCCCTGTCCGCGCCGTTCGTGGCGTACGCCGTGCTGTTGCTGGCCGCCGCGGTACTGACACTGGCGGTGCTCCGCACCGGCCGGACCGCCGGCGCGGAGCCCGGCCGTGACGTGGTCCGGCTACCGGTCCTGCTGCGGGATCGACGCTATTTGGTGGCCTGCCTCGCGGCGCTGGCGCAGGGATGGGTCCTGTTCGGGCTGCGCAGCGCGCTGGTCCCCATGGTGGTCGTGGCGTGGCGGCATGACGTGACGTGGGTCGGGTGGGCGTTCACGATATCCGCCGTCGTCCAGACGCTGCTGATCATGCCGGCGGGCCGGGTCGTCGATCGGGCCGGCCGCCGGCCCGCCATGATCGCCGGCACCGGCGTGGCCGCGGCGGCGATCACAGCGTTGGTGTTCGTGGACGGGTACGCCTGGCTCGTCGTCCTGCTCAGTGTGTACGCGGCGGGATCGGCGCTGCTCAACGCCGCACCGGCCGCGCTGATCGGTGACGTCGTCGCCGGCCGGGCCGGCAGCGGCGTCGCCGTCTTCTCCATGTGCACCGATGCCGGCGCCGTGGTCGGTCCGGTCGTCGTCGGGCTGATCGCCGAGCGGGTGAGTGTGCCGGCCGCATTCGGCAGCGGCGCCGCGCTGCTGGTCGCCGCCTTCATGGCGTCGTGGACGTTGACAACTGTTCGGCCAACACGAAGGAGTTGATCCGATGAATCAGCCGTCTGCCCGGCATGAGCGGGGCGAGGCCATGTTCCAGCAGGTCTTCGGCCGCGAACCGCGCCCGGGTTCCTACCCGGAGTTCCTGCGGATCACCGTCGACCACTTGTTCGGTGAGATCTGGACCCGCCCGCACCTGAGCGTCGAGGAGCGCGAACTGGTCGCGCTGACCGCGGTCACGCTGGCGCGGACCGATTGGGAGTTACGCGGCCACATCGGCGCCGCCCTGCACCTCGGGATGTCGCGAGAGAAGATCGTCGAAGTCATCATCCAGCTCGCGTACTACGGTGGCTGGCCGGTCGCCAACAACGGGCTGCGCGTGGCCCAGGAGGTCTTCGCCGAGTTGGACGGCGCCGCAGGGAGGGACGCGGACCATGACCGGTGAACCGTCTCCCCTCGACCCGGCCGAGAAGGTCGACCTGTGGCGCCAGCGGTTCTTCGAGGCCCAGGCGGCCGCGGAGGAGTTCATCCTGGGACAGCACGGCGAAGAAGGCCTGGCCGCGTGGATCCAGGCGAACTCCCGCATCACCGCGAAGCTGCTGCGAGCGCAACGGCCCGCCGGGGTCTCCGCCACCGATCACTTCATGACCCGGCTCCAGCGTCAGCTGTTGCTGTACGACTCGGCGGTGACCAGTGAGCCCCAGCCGTCGGGCACCGTCCTGCGCAACGCCGACTGCGGGATCCTCCGGTACCGCAAACGGGCCGCCCGTGCCGGCGTCGTGCTGACGTTCTCGTCACCGTGCCCGTACTGCCAGGAACTCAACACCGCCATCGCCGCCCGCTACGTGGAACCGGACGTCACGGTGTCGTGCGAACAGGCGGGTGACGGGTGCACCTGGCGCGCGGAGTCTCCTCACGCGGAAGGAGGGGACGCGGCCGGGTCACCGCACCGCGGACGAGCCGGTGATTGAACCAGCGGCAGTGCCACGCGGTCTCTGGCCGGCGACCGGCTGCCGTCGAGCGTCATGCCGAGTTGCCGGCCCACGGCCACACACATGTCGGGCGCCGCGGTGCGGGTCAGGTCCTGATGATCGTTCTGGGTGAAGCACGCCGACGCCACGTTCTTGTTCTTCAGGCGTAGGTACCACGGGAACAACGATCCCAGGGCCGGCTCGGTCAGCATCGTGCGCGAATGCACGATCGTCCCCACCAGCAGGTTGCCGAACGGACGTTGCCCGGCGTTCATGAAGCTCTTCAGGCGTTCCTGGAAGATCTTCAGCACCGCGGGGACGTTCCCCGCGTACACCGGCATGGCGAGCAGCATCGCCTGCGCGCCCTCGGCCAGCTCGACGACATGCTCGAAGTCGTCGTCGAGCGTGCACCGGCCCACCTCAGGATCAAGGCAGGTGTCCTCGCCCTCGCACATCGCGATGCGATGGTCGATCAGCCGGATCCGCTGGATCTCCGCGTCACCGACCTCCCGGACGACGCCGGTGATCGCCGCTTCGAGCAGCGCGTCGGTCAGCGACGGGAGACGTTTCTGCGTGCAGGACAACGCGACGATCTTCATCCGAAGGGTCTCCCCTTTGTCCGCTCGGCGCCACCCGACACAGCTCCGTGGCCGCACACCGGGGCAGCCTCAACCTACCCACAATCGAATACCACCGAACGGGTGTCGGAAACCACGAGCAGGCACCCTCACCGCGGCGGCCGGGGAGACGAGTCACGGGCCCGGGGAGATCAGCCCTGTCTCGTACGCCACCACGACCGCCTGGGCGCGGTCCCGCAGGTTCAGCTTCATGAAGATGCGGGCGGCGTGGGTCTTCACGGTGGCTTCGCTGAGGGTGAGTTCCCGGGCGAGTTCCGCGTTGGAGAGGCCGCGGCCCATCAGGGTGAGGACCTCCAGCTCGCGGGGCGTCAGCGCGGAGAGTTCCGGGTGTGCCGACGGCGGCACCGGGGAGCCGGGGGCGAAGCGTTCGACCAGCCGCCGGGTGATGGACGGGGCCAGGAGGGCGTCACCCGTGTTGACCAGGCGCACGGCGGCGGCGAGGTGTTCCGGGGTGACGTCCTTGAGGAGGAAGCCACTCGCGCCGAGGCGCAGCGCCGTGTAGACGTACCGATCGAGGTCGAAGGTGGTCAGCATGATGACGCGGCAGCCGGGGACGTGCTCGAGAGTCAGCCGCGCCGCCTCCAGGCCGTCCATGGTGGGCATGCGGATGTCCATGAGGACCACGTCGGGCTCCAGGCGGCGGGCCGCCGCCACCGCCTCGGCGCCGTCGGCGGCCTCGCCGGCGACCTCGATGCCGCGCACGGTCAGGATCAGGCGGAAGCCCGCGCGGACCAGGGCCTGGTCGTCGGCGATGAGGACGCGCGGTTCGGCGGCGGTCATGACGGCTGGAGGGGGATGCGGGCGCGTACCCGGTAGCCCCCGCCGAGGCGCCGGCGGGCGTCCAGGTGGCCGCCGTACACGGCGACGCGTTCGCGGAGCCCGAGCAGGCCTCGGCCCGTGCCGTCGCCCTGTCCGGTGGAGGGCGGCGGCGGGTCGCCGGAGAGGACGCTCGGGCCGCCGTTGAGCACCTCCACCCGCAGCGAGCGCTCCGCGTACCGGATGGAGACCTCGGCCCGGTCGCGGTCGCCGTGCTTGAGGGCGTTGGTGAGGGCCTCCTGCACGATGCGGTACGCGGTGGCGTCGATGCCGGGTGGCAGCGGGCGCTGCTCACCCGAGATGCGTACCTCGACGGGCAGGCCGGCGAAGGAGATCCGGTCGATCAGCGTGCTGAGCCTGCTCAGGCCGGGCTGCGGATCGAGCTCGTCACCGCCGGCCGACGGGGCGAGCAGGCCGAGCAGGTGCCGCAGCTCGGTCATCGTGTCCCGGCCCGCGTTCTCGATGGCCAGCAGCGCCTTGGCGGACTCGTCGGGCATCGTGGCGAGCACGTCGCGGGCGGCGCCGGCCTGCACCACCATGAGGCTGACGTTGTGGCTGACGATGTCGTGCAGCTCGTGCGCGATGCGCGCCCGTTCTACGTGCACGGCGCTGCGGGCGGCGCTCTGGCGTTCCCGTTCGAGCAGCCAGCTGCGCTCCTCGATGGCCGCGCGGTGCAGCCGCCGCGACCGGGACAACGCCACGCCGAGCCCTCCGGCGGCGACGCAGGCCACGGCCAGGCTCAGCACCAGCCAGGCGGTACCGGACATCCACACCATGTCAGCTTCGCAGAATTCGGTACGGCGAGCGTCATCCCGCGGGTCCATCGACTTACATCTGTGGGCCGATGTACGGCGGCCGCGGTCCCTGCAGACTCTCCGGCATGACCGAGGACAAGAACGTCGTGCGCCTTGTGGACGTGCGCAAGGAATACGGCGACACGACCGCGCTGGACGGCGTGAACCTGGAGATCCGCGCCGGGGAGGCGGTCGCCGTGATGGGCCCGTCCGGGTGCGGGAAGTCGACCCTGCTCAACATGGTCGCGGGGCTGGACCGCCCCACGTCCGGAACCGTCGTCGTGCAGGGCGAGGACCTGGGGAAGCTGAACGAGACGCGGCGCGCGCTGTTCCGCCGCCACCGCATCGGCATGGTGTTCCAGTTCTTCAACCTGCTCGACGACCTGCCCGCGCTCGACAACATCGCACTCGCCGCGCAGCTGGTCGGCACCCCGGCCAAGCAGGCGCGTGCCCGGGCGCTGGAGCTGCTCGACGAGCTCGGCGTGGCCGATCGCCGCGACCTCTACCCGGCCGCGCTCAGCGGCGGTGAACGGCAACGGGTCGCGGTGGCCCGCGCGCTGATGAACCGGCCGGCCCTGCTGCTCGCCGACGAGCCGACCGGTGCGCTCGACAGCCGCTCCGGCGAGCAGGTCATGGATCTGCTGCTCGACCTCAACCAGATCGGTCAGACCCTGCTGATCGTGACGCATGATCAGCGGCTCGCGACCCGCTGCGCGAGCCGCGTCGTCGAGCTCGCGGACGGCCGGGTGACCCGCGAACGCGACCTGGAGCGTACGGCGTGAGCGCGGTGTGGCGCGCGGCGCGCGCGGCGGTACGGCGACGACGGCTGCAGACCACCGTCATCGGGATCGTCGTCGGCCTGTCCTCCGTGCTGATCGTGGTGGGGCTCGCGCTGATGGCTGCCACCTTCGGCCCGTTCGACCAGGCGTACACCCAGCAGCAGGGTGCCCACCTCGTCGCCTCCTTCGACAGCGGCAAGGCCACGGACGCCGCGCTCGCCGGCTCGGCCCACCGGTCAGGGGTGTCGGCCGCCGCCGGTCCGTTCGGTCAAGCCGCCGTCGAGGTGACGATGGACCCCGATCAGCCCCCGATCGTCATGACCGTCGTGGGCCGCGACAAGCCCGACACCGCGGTGGACAAGCTTTATGTCTGGCGGGGCCGCTGGGTCACCGGACCCGGCGAGATCGTCATCAACGCGGAGCCCGACGCTGACGTGCCTTCGAGGCTCGACACGGTGACGCTCGACAACGGCCGTACGGTGAAGGTCGTCGGTTTCGCCTACTCGGTGAGCCGGTCGGCGCAGGCCTGGGTCGCTTCCGAGGAGATGGAGGCCCTGCACCCGACCGCCGAACAGATGCTCTACCGGTTCACCGCCGCGGCCACCGGCGCGGAGATCGGTGCCGGCCAGGCGGCCGTGACGGCCGGGATGCCGGCGGGGGCTCTGCTCGGCACCCAGTCGTATCTCACACTTCGGGCGAACGCCGAACTGAGCGCGGGAATCTTCGTCCCGTTCCTGATGATCTTCGGCTGTTTCGGGCTCGTCGTCGCCGTCCTCATCGTCGCGAACGTGATCAGCGGGGCGGTCGTGGCCGGGCTGCGGCACATCGGCGTGCTGAAGGCCCTCGGTTTCACGCCGAACCAGGTGATGGCCGTCTACCTGACCATGGTGCTGCTGCCCACGGTCGCCGCCGCCGTCCTCGGCACGTTCCTCGGCAACCTTCTGGCCATGACCGTGCTGTCCAGCGCCTTCTTCGAAAGCTACGGCGCCGGCGCGTTCCACGTGGCGCCCTGGATCACCATCACGGCCCTGCTCGGGGTGCCGGTCCTCGTCGGTCTGACCGCTCTGCTCTCCAGCGTCCGCGCGAGGCGCCTGTCGGCGGTCGAGGCGATCAGCGCGGGAAGCGCACCGCGGCGCGGCCGGGGGCTCCGCGTCCAGCGCCGGCTCGGCGGTACCCGCCTGCCCCGGGCGGTCAGCCTCGGCGCCGGCCTTCCGCTGGCCCGGCCGGCCCGCAGCGCGCTCACCGCGGCCGCCGTCCTGCTCGGCGTGGCCGGTGTGACCGTCGCGATCGGGCTGTCCGGCTCGGTGACCGCCTACGTCGACGCGGACTCCCGCGCGGACGCCGTACAGGTCGAGGTGCGCCCGGCAAGAGGAGGGCCGGCACTGGGCGACCAGGCCGATGAATCGATGCTTCGCGCCCTCCCCGGTGCCGAGCGCGTGGTGGCGAGGAAAGAGCTGATCATGCGGCGGATCGGCGGTACGGAGCCGACCCGGGTACGGTTCTACCGCGGTTCCGACGCCGGCTTCGAGATGCTGAGAGGGCGCTGGCCGGCCGCTGCGGGCGAGGTGGCGGTCTCCCGGCGCTTCCTCACGCAGAGCGGGCTCGCACTCGGCGACACCTTCACGCTCGATAGGGATGGCAAGCGGCTGTCCGCGCGCGTCGTCGGCGAGGTCCTGATGGGCGCCGTCGACCCGGTGCTGTCCAACTGGGCCACGCTGACCCAGATGGCCCCTGGCAGCCGAGCCGACGGGTACGAGGTGAAGCTCGCCACCGGAGCCGACGACGCCGCGTACGCGGCCGCTGTGAAGGCCGCGGACCCCGGTCTCGACGCCAGGCCGAAGCGCGTACCGGGCTCGGTCCTCGTCGCCATCTATTCCACCATCACGCTGCTCACCCTGCTGCTGGGTGCGGTCGCGGCCCTCGGCGTGTTCAACACGGTCGTCCTCAACGTCCGGGAACGCCGGAGGGAGCTGGGAACGCTCAAGTCGATCGGCATGACACCCCGCCAGGTGGTCCTCATGATGGTCACCTCGATGGCCGCACTGGGCTTGGCGGGTGGCCTCGCCGGCGTCCCGATCGGCGTCGTGTTCCAGCGGTACGCGATGTACGCCATAGCGCGCGCAGCTCAGATCGTCATCCCGGAGCACATGCTCGACCTCTACTCCGTGCCGGTCGTGGTCCTGCTCGTCCTGGCGGGCGCCGTGATCGCGGCGGCGGGTGCCTTCCTTCCGTCCCGCTCGGCGGCCCGTCTCACCATCGCGGACGCCCTCCGCACCGAGTGATCGACCAGGCGATCCGACCCTGGTTTCGAGCGGCACACGAAGAAGCGCGCCGGGCCCAGGCGAAGTCGCCTGGACCCGGCGTCTGCCGTCGGCTAGTGGGTGGTCAGGCCCTGGTCCATCTCTGGGTGGCCTGGCCGTTGCACGTGGCGACGGTCACGGTGGAGCTGTTGCCTGTGCCGGTGGCGTTGAGGCAGAGGTTGCCGGCGCCGCTGGTCACGGTGCCGTTGGAGTTGAAGGTCCACTGCTGGTTGCTGTTGGTGTGGCAGTCCCACAGCTGCACGCGGGTGCCGGAGCCGGCGTTCGTGGGGGAGTCCAGGCACTTGCCGAGGGTCTGGAGTCTGCCGGAGGCGTAGCTGAAGAGCTGGTTGGGGTTGGTGTGGCAGTCGTAGATCTGCAACAGGGTGCCGTTGGCGCTGGCGCTGTTGGGGGAGTCGACGCAGCGCCCGGCGCCCTCGTTGCGCAGGCGGAAGCTGGTCGTGGAGGTCGGCGTGACCGTCGGGGTCACGGTCGGGGTGACCGTGGGGGTCACCGTGGGGGTGACCGTGGGGCTGGGGGTCGTGGTGCTCCCGAACTGGGAGATGAACTTCCACACCTCGGCCTTGGTCCAGGTGTTGGCGCCGTTCTCGGTGTAGGTGCCGTCCACCGGGGCGGGGGTGTGGCCGTTGTCGAACGCGGCCCAGACGACGGGGTAGCCGGCGCGGCATCCGGAGTAGGCGGTGACGATGTGGGCCCGGCTGCCGGAGCCCGGCTCGGGCGGGTTCTGCGCGGTGCAGCCGTTGTTACGCACGAACGTGTCCCGCAGTGTGCGTCCTTGCGAGATGTTGAGGACGCTGTCGGTGATGCCGTGCAGTCCCATGTAGGCGATGGGCTGGGTGCCGCCGCTGCATCCGCTGAGCTGCGCGCCGGAGAAGACGGCGACCGCGCGGAAGACGGTGGCGCGGCTGCACGCCAGGGAGAAGCTCATGCCGCCGCCGTAGCTGAATCCCATGGCGAAGCGCAGTGAGGTGTCGACGCAGAGGTCGGCCTCGACCTGGCGCATGATGTCGTCGATGAAGACGACGTCCTCGCCGCCGGAGTTGGCCCAGCCGTTGTTGAAGCCCTGCGGCGAGACGAAGATCGCGGTGTTGTTGGACAGCTGCCGCTGGCCGTAGTAGGCCCAGGAGGCGCCGCTGCTCCCGCCTGTGTCGACGTCGTTCATGTTGCCGTTCAGCCAGTGGAGGCCGAAGATGAGGCGGTAGGGGTTGTTGTTGTTGTAGTTGGCGGGAATCCGCAGGATGTAGGTGCGGTTCTTGCCGCTGGTGGTGATGTTCCGCGTTCCGCTGGTCAGCGTCGGGGTCTTTCCGCATCCCGCGGTTCCCGCGAGCATGGCGGCGGAGCCTGAGGTTCCCGCGCTGCTGCTGCCGCTGCTCATCGCCGCGTGGCCTGTCACCAGGACGACGGCCGCCGCGAGCGCCACGGCCGCGAAAACGGACCTATGCTTCAACATTTGTGATTCCCTTTGGCCGTGCGGACCGGGCCGGTGATAAAGACATGTTCTGCGTCCTCTCCATCGGCGGCATCGAATGCCCGGGCTGGGAAACCGGAATTGATGTGTGAGCGCTAACAGTCACCAGGGCTTATCGGTATGCCACTTGCGCGCTGTATGGGGGGTGGTGCAAGGGAGCAAATACGACCCCCCTGGGAATGTCAAGCAGCTTGATAAATGCCCCCGGGCGCGGGGCCCGCGGGGCGTGCCCGTCGGCGTGCTGGCCAGGGAAGGTAGGTGCCCGGTCCCGATGCACAGCGATGAAACTTTCGTTGTGAACAGGTCGGCCGCGTGCCGGGTGGCGGGCGGCGGCCTCCCGGTTATGATCATGGAACGCGGCTGTGACGTGCTATCGCGTCCCGTCCTAAATTTTTTGCGGAATTCCGATAATTTTCAGCCGGGCCCGGTCATTCCGGGGTCGCGTGGGTGGGGGATCGCCGGGCTCACACCCTGGACCGCGGGCAGCCCTGCGGTCACCGCGGCAGAGGTGCTCGGAGGGGCGGGAGGAGGGTGGCCAGGATGGGGGCGAGGATTTCGGCGTACTGCTCGGTCATGTGGCTGTCGTCGCGGTAGATGAGGGTGTCCCTGACGACCGGCGGGCAGAGTCCCGTCGCGGAGCACAGCCAGTGCGTCGGGTCGATCGGTGTCGCGCCCGTGTCCCCGGCGGCCTCGGCGACCGCGTCCCGGCGGCTCTGGTCTTCGATGGCGCCGGGCAGGTGGTTGGCGCAGCGAGCGAGCCGCGACGGGTTGGCGGCCACGCACTCCGGCGCGTCCCCCTTGGGCCAGGGCGTGTCCATCACCACGACCGGCCTCGCCCCGCTGGCGGCGACCGCGCGGAAGGTCTCACGGAAGCCCGTGACCCACGCCTTGTGCGGGTCCTTGGTCTTCACCGCGAGCGTTCCGTCGTCCGACGACGACATGACCACCATCGCCGGACGCAGCTCGGCGATCCGCGTGAGCGCCTTCTTCCGCCACCGGTCGCACGAGGTGTAGGGGCGGCTGCTCCTGATGGTCGTGACCGCGGCGACCTTGCACCAGGCCTTGGTCAGTGAGACGAGCCTCCAGTGCCTCTGCAGGGCGAGCTTCTCCAGGGCCGGGAACCACTGAGCGGCGTGGGAGTCGCCGAACAGCACCACGGAGGTGCGTGAGCGGAGATCTCCGTACACGCAGGGAGGACTCCAGTCGCTGTCGTAGCCCAGGTGGCACCCGTCCCGGTACACCGGGGACTCGGTGGACCGCACCTCGGCGAGCGCCGGTTTCAGGTTGGCGGGCAGCTCCGACGGGGGCTCGGCCAGAGCGGCCTGGAGGTCGGCCGCCGGGTCGGTGGAGACGGACAGGCGGGCGCCGAGGTCGGGTGCGGGCCGTCCGGCGGCGATCTGCTGGGGGACGGCGATCGCGAGCAGGCAGAGCACGACCGTCCCCCCGGACAGCGCGGCGCCCAGGCCGACCCCCCGGCCGGGACGGCCACGCAACCCTCGGTGGAACCGCAGCGGATTCTCGACGGCGAGCAGAGTGGCCGCCGCGACCACCAGGCTGAGGCCGCTCAGCGCGAGGTGGAGCGGCACGGACGGCGCGAGGCCCAGGGCCTTCGGGCCGATCACGATGAAGGGCCAGTGCCACAGGTACCAGGCGTAGGAGAGGCCACCGGCCCAGACCAGCGGCGCGCGGCCCAGCACCAGCCCGGCGTTCCACCGGCTCGCCACGGCCCCGCCCGCGATGACCGTCATGGAGCCCAGCACCGGCAGCAGCGCGAGGTGGCCGGGGTAGGCCGTGGTCGTGTCGAACAGCAGGGCCGGCAGCACGACGCCGGCGAGACCCGTCCAGCTCATCGGCACGGCGAGCCGGGCCGGGATCCGGCGTATCGGGACCAGCGCGAGGAGCGCTCCGCAGCCCAGCTCCCAGGCCCGCGTGTGGGAGCCGAAGTAGGCCCAGGGCGCGGACCTCCCGGTTTCGGTGACGCTCAGGGCGAACGACGCTCCGCACAGCACCAGCGACAGGCCCACCAGGTACGCGCGGCTCCGGGCCGCCCGCCACGTGATCAGGATCAGCAGGGGCCACAGCAGGTAGAACTGCTCCTCCACCGCCAGCGACCAGAAATGCTGGAACGGCGACGGCGGGCCGGCCTGCGCCAGATAGTCGGTGCCGGTGATCGCCAGCCGGAGGTTGACCGCGTAGAACGCGCTGCTCAGCCCGTCCCAGGCGTACTCGGGGAACCGCACGGGCGACAGCCACACCCGGGACGCGAGGAGGGTGGTGAGAAGTACGAGGGTGGACGCCGGCAGCAGCCGCAGCGCGCGCCGGGCGTAGAACCCGCCGATCGAGATCCGGCCGGTCCTCGTCAGCTCCCTGGACAGCAGGGAAGTGATCAGGAACCCGGAGATCACGAAGAAGACGTCGACACCGACGTATCCACCCGCCAGCAGCGGGACACCGCAGTGACTCAGCACCACCAGGCCGACCGCGACGGCCCGCAGGCCCTCGATGTCGGCACGCTTCACGTTCACCTCCGCCGCGGAGGCCTCATCGACTCGTACCAAGGCGTGGCGGGGGGGCATCTGGGAGGTACCTCTCCAGGTCGGTCAGCGGCGCGAGCCTTCCACGGACCCGATCCGTGTCGTTGCCAGGAGTAGGGGGACTGCCCGTGCCGAACGTCCGGCCAGGTGCGCGCAGGTGAACGTTGGCTGAACGCACTCCAGCAAGCCGGCCCGGACCCCGCGGGACAGAGGCCGGTGTTCACCAGCTGATTCCGGCCGCCACCGGAAGGTGGTCGCTGCCGGTGGCCGGCAGTACCCACGAGCTCTCCAGCTTCACGCCGCGGACCAGGATCTCGTCGGCCCGCACCACGGGGAAGGACGCCGGCCAGGTGAAGCCGAAACCGTTTCCGGCCGTCTCCTGGGCCGGGCGCATCCGCGAGGTGATGCCGGCGAACGCGCGGTCGTTCATGGTGCCGTTCAGGTCGCCGAGCAACACCACCCGCTTGTTCTTCTCGGCGGCGATGGCCGTGCCGAGCGCCTGCACGCCTATGTTCCGCGAGGCCGTCCAGAAGCCCGCCGCGGGATTCACCCGTACCGACCCCAGGTGGGCCACATAGGCCGCCAGTGGCCCGTGGTCCGTGGCCACCGTGGTGCGCAGCGCCCGGTTCGGGGCCAGCTTCTTGTCCGCCGGTATGGTCTCCGCCAGTGACCCGGCGTTCATGATGTCGATCGGCCGGGTGTCCGCCAGCGGCAGCTTGCTCCACAGCCCGACCGTGCCCACCTTCGTGTGGTACGGGTAGGTCTTCGCCAGTTCCCTCTCGTACGTGCCCGTGCTCTGCGGGGTCAGCTCCTCCAGCGCCAGCACGTCCGCCCCGGAGGCGGCCAGGTCGCGGGCGGTGCCGGCGGGGTCGGCGTTGGCGGCGCCGACGTTGTGGCCGGCCACGGTGAGGTCGGCACCCGGGTGGGACTTGTCGATGAGCTGCCCGCCGAAGAGGTACACCCATGCCACGACCGGCAGCAGCAGCGCGGCCACCGCGGAGGCGGAGCGGCGCCACAGCGCCCCGGCCAGCAGCACCGGAACGCCCAGGCCGGTCCACGGCAGGAAGGTCTCCACCAGGCTGCCGAGGTTCCCGGGCCGGTTCGGGATCTTCGAGTGCAGCAGCATGAGCAGGCTTAGCAGCAGGGCCTGCACCGCGAGCACCAGGCCACGCCTTGGCGCATGTCCCCGCGTACCGCCCGTCACTTCCGCATCCTAGGGTCCTCGGTGGGGTCGGCGTACATGCGCGGGCAGCCGTGATCGATCGCTTCGGGGCGCAGTTCGTAGTGCCAGGTTTCGTTCAGGTAGATCTGGCACAGCCCGTACTCGGCCCCGTGTCCCGACAGCCACACCGTGGCAGCGGAATGCCCGATGTCGACCGCCTCTCCTTTCACGTGAAGCGAGGTCGCCGCGGTCGCCACCCATCGGGCGGCCTCTTTCTCGGAGCCGTACTTGGAGACCGCTTCGCGAAGAAGCTGATTCTGGTACGCCGGGGAACGCCAGCCGCTGTTGACGTAGAAATCGATGCCTTCATTCGCGGCGTCCGTCGCGGCCCGGCGGAGCGCTTCGCGGAGGTCGGGATCGAGGTTGGCCACGGCCGGAATCGCGTCGTCGAAAACCGTGACACCGCCGGGGACGACACCGTCGGCCTCGCCGGGCGGACCACGGTGTTCACGGCGAGGGATTTTCGCACCGGGCGAACCACGTCGCGCGATGCGAGGAACATCCGAGGGCGATACGCTGGGGAAAGACCACGACGGGGCCGATGAGGGCGAGGAATTCCGCGACCGGCAGCAAATGACCACGCTGATCATCGCGATGACGAATATCAGGCCGACGCCGAGAATCCAGTAAATCTTGTGGGACGCTTTTCGCGTCGCGGCCGGTATGTGCGACATACCGCAAGTGAAGGCGGCGTGAGGTTGCCGGCCCGTATGGAATTTTCAATACGCCGACGATACGCGCCGCCCCGTAGCATCGTTCGTATGCGTGTGTTGATCGTCGAGGACGAACCCTTTCTCGCGGATGCCATCCGCTCCGGCCTGCGCCTGGAGGCGATCGCGTCCGACATCGCGGGCGACGGTGACACCGCTCTGGAATTACTGAGCGTCAACGCCTACGACATCGCCGTCCTCGACCGCGACATCCCCGGGCCGTCCGGTGACGAGATCGCCGAACGCGTCGTCGCCTCCGGCAGTGGCATGCCGATCCTCATGCTCACCGCTGCCGACCGGCTCGACGACAAGGCCTCCGGGTTCGAGCTCGGCGCCGACGACTACCTCACCAAGCCTTTCGAGCTCCGGGAGCTCGTCCTCAGGCTCCGAGCACTCGACCGCAGACGTGCCCACAACAGGCCGCCCGTGCGAGAGATCGCCGGTCTGCGGCTGGACCCGTTCCGCAGAGAGGTCTACCGGGACGGCCGCTATGTCGCGCTGACCAGGAAGCAGTTCGCCGTGCTCGAAGTCCTCGTCGCCGCCGAAGGCGGTGTCGTCAGCGCCGAAGAACTCCTGGAGCGGGCGTGGGACGAGAACGCCGACCCGTTCACCAACGCCGTGCGCATCACGGTCTCGGCACTGCGCAAGCGTCTCGGCGAGCCCTGGATCATCGCCACCGTCCCCGGCGCCGGCTACCGCATCGACACGCGACCAGAGGCCGGGCACGAGGGAGGAGACCGTGAATAGGGCGCCCGGGCCGAGCGTCCGCCTCAGGCTCACCGCCAGCTACGCCGGGTTCCTCATGCTCGCCGGTGCCCTGCTGCTCGCGGCGGTGTGGATCTTCATCCTGCGCCACCTGCCCCCCTACACGAGTGTCAGCGGGGGAGTGCTGGTCCGCTCGACCCTCCTGCACGACTTCGCGTCGGCCGCCGGCGCGGTGCTGTTCTTCCTGCTGATGTTCGGCCTCGTCGGAGGGTGGATCCTCGCCGGCCGGATGCTCGCCCCGCTGACCCGCATCACCGACGCCACCCGCATGGCCACCAACGGGTCGTTCTCCCACCGGATCCGGCTACCGGGCCGCAGGGACGAGTTCCGCGACCTCGCCGACGACTTCGACGGCATGCTGGAACGGCTCGAAGCGCACGTCGCCGAACAGCGGAGATTCGCGGCCAACGCCTCGCACGAGCTGCGCACCCCGCTGGCGATCTCCAAGGCACTGCTCGACGTGGCCCGCACCGATCCGGACCGCGACACCGGAGAAGTCATCGACCGCCTCCACGCCGTCAACACCCGGGCGATCGACCTCACCGAAGCACTGCTCCTGCTCAGCCGCGCCGACCAGCGGTCCTTCACCCGGGAACACGTCGACCTGTCCCTCCTGGCGGAAGAGGCCGCAGAAACCCTCCTCCCGCTGGCGGAGAAGCGCGGCGTCACCATCGAGACCTCCGGTGACATCACCCCCGCCATCGGATCGCCACCGCTCCTGCTGCAGCTCACCATGAACCTCGTGCAGAACGCGATCGTCCACAACCTGCCTGAACGGGGCACCGTGTGGGTGAACACCGGCGTCTGCCCCAAGACCGTCGTGCTCACCGTCGAGAACACCGGCGACAAGCTCACCCCACAGCTGATGTCGACGCTCACCGAACCATTCCAGCGCGGCACCGAGCGCATACACACCGACCACGCAGGCGTCGGCCTCGGCCTGGCGATCGTCAAAACCATCACCCAGGCACACCACGGCACACTCACCCTCACCCCGCGCTCCGCCGGCGGGATCCGCGTCACCGTGGAACTACCCGCACCGGTCCCGCGCACCGGCAGGTGAGGAATCAGGTCAGCTCGATGTGCCCCGGATCCCGTGCGGCACCTCGGTTCACTCCTCCCACCGCGACTCGCCACACGTGCGCGCATCATCAAACGCCAGGCGCGCACAGGCAAAGACATAATCCCGAAATCTCCTGATGCTGGAGGCAACGCTCGCGAGGACTGGCTCGGGGGAGCGGTCGTAGCGGGCGACCCACCGCGCCGGACATGACTTCGAATCATCGAGGCTCACGCGGTAGACCAGACGGGGGAGTTTCGATGCCAAGGCTTCTGTTTCGCGTGTTCCCCATCCGCCTCGGCCGACGATCGCGGTGGACTCGCGTCGTCTGTTCGGCCATGGCGGTGGTCATGGCCCTCACTCTGGCCGCGGTCCCGTGGCCCCCGGCGCAGGCGGCGGCCGCCGCGTCGCCGCGGGCGGCCCAGGGGCGGGACGCGCAGGGACAGGCGGCCCGGAAGCCGGGCGAGTGCCCATCCGAGCGGGCCGACGCGGTTTCGGCCGCCGTGGCGGCGCGGCTGTGCGGCGGCCGGGTGGAGATCGCCGACCGGCGCACCGAGACCACCCAGGTGTTCGCCAACCCGGACGGCACCGTGACCCAGGAGCAGTCGCTGGCGCCGGTGCGGGTGAAGCGCGGTGACGCGTGGGTTCCCGTCGACCTCACCTTGCAGCGCCAGGCCGACGGGACGGTGGCACCGAAGGCGCACCCGCGGGGCCTGCGCCTCTCCGGGGGGACGATCGGCCCCGGCGAGCACGAGGTGGTCTGGCTCGGCGAGGGCGACACGCGTACCAGCGTCTCGTGGACCGGCCCGCTTCCCGACCCGGTGCTGTCGGGGCGGGTCGCCACCTACCCCGACGTGATGCCCGGCGTGGACCTGGTGCTGGAGGCCCATGCCACTGGTTACCAGCAGTACTTCGTGGCGAAAGACAGGGCCGCCCTGTCCCGGGTGCGCGAGCTCTCGCTGCCGATCCGGACCGGCCGGCTGACCGCGGCCCCGGACGGCATGGGCGGAATGGTCTTCAAGGACAAGTCGGGGGAGACGGTGTCCCGCGCGCAGACACCGGCGATGTGGGACGCCGAGGTCTCACCGCAGACGCTGGAACACCGCAACCGGGGCCAGGTCGGCCTGACCACCGTGCCGCGGGGAGCCGGGCGGGCGACGATGACGCTGACCCCGGACGCCGCCTTCCTGGACCGTGCGGACCTGCGGTACCCCGTCACCATCGACCCGCCGTCGTCGGTTCCGGTGGCGTTCGACACCTTCGTGCAGACCGGATACACCTCCGACCAGTCGGGGACGGGCGACCTGAAGCTCGGCTACTCCGATGACGGCGGGACGTTCGTGGCGCGGTCCTACCTGCGGTTCGACACCACAGGCGTCTGGAACACGCAGATCATCGGAGCCCAGTTACGCCTGTGGAACTACCACTCGTGGTCCTGCGTCGCCACGAGCTGGGAGGCGTGGCGCACGGATCGGGTCGACGCCTCGGTCCGGATCGGCAGCCAGCCGGTGGCCAGGGAGAAGATCGGTACGTCGACGCAGACGAAGGGGTACAGCTCCACCTGCAACGACGGCTGGGTGCTCATCGACGTGGGCAAGGCGCTGCAAAGCGCGGCGAGCTCGCGCTGGAACGACGTGAGCGTGATGCTGCGTGGCACCAGCGAGACGAACCACCTGTCCTGGAAGCGGTTCCACTCCGCCGAAGGCGCCAACCCGCCGTCGGTGTCCATCACCTACAACGCCGCGCCCGCCGCGCCGTCGGCGATCTCGGTGGCGCCGTGCTACGCCGCCTGCGAGGCGGACGCGTTGACCTCGGCGACCCGGCCGACGCTGTCGGCCAAGCTGATCGACGGCAACGCGGGCCAGGCCCTGCAGGCCGAGTTCGAGGTGCGCGACAAGGCCACCGGCACCGCGGTCGCCGCTTCCGGCCTGCGGTCCGGCAGCCCGGCATGGTCCAACGGTGCGACCGCGTCGTGGCAGCTGACCACCGATCTGAGCAACGCGGCCACGTACCAGTGGCGGGTCAGGGCGAAGGACCCGCACAGCTACGGCCCGTGGACCGGGTGGGCGGACCTGACCGTCGACACCGGGCAGCCAGGCGTGCCGTTCGTGTCCGCGCCCATCTACAAGGACGACGGCCAGCCGCATGGCGGCGCCGGCCAAGCGGACACGTTCACCTTCACCGCCGCCTCGGGCACGACCGACCTGGCCGGGTTCATCTACAAGCTCGACACCGACAGCGACACGACGACGGTGGCCGCGACCGGAACCGCCGCCGTGACGCTCCGGCCTCGGGACGGGCAGCGCACCCTGACCGTGCAGGCGAAGGACCGCGCGGGCAACCTGTCGGAGCCGAACCTCTACATCTTCTCGGCGGGCAACGCGGCGCTCGCCCAGCCACTGCCGGGCGCGAACGTGGTCAAACGCGCCAAGCTGCAGATCACCACGCCGGTGACCGGCTACACCCGGGCGTACTTCGAATATCGTCGCGGCCCGGGTGCCCCCGCACGGCCGGTTCCCTCCGCGAACCTCACCTCGGCCGGTGGCGCGCCGATCACCGCCACGGCCGCGAGCCCGGTGCCGTTCACCACGCTCGGCGGGCACGCCGTCTGGAACGCCGCCGACACCCTCGGGCAGGTCGGCGGTGTGGTCGAGGTGCGCGCGCGGATCTACACCGCGTCCTCGGCCACGCCGGTCTACGACACGCCGTGGGTGCGGATCACCGTGGACACCGGCGGTGACCGCGGCGCCGACGAGGAGATCGGCCCCGGGATGGTCAACCTGCTCACCGGCGATCACGGCCTGTCCGCGACCGATGTGGACGAGATGGGGTTGTCGGTGACCCGGACGGCCTCCTCCCGCGGCACGTCCGCCGGCTACCTGCCGATGCCGGAGCGGCTGACCGCCAACCAGCAGCAGGTCTCCACCGACCTCACCGGGTTCACCGTGGCGTCGTCGTCCTCGGCCGCGCGCTCCACGGCGTACGGCCAGGGCGAGGAGACCCCGGTCGACTCGCTGGAGATCACGCCGGTGACCACGACCAGCAACGACACCTACGTCGCGGTGGGTGGCGACAGCGGCGCGCTGCGGCTCGGCATGCAGGCCGGCCGCACGTACCGGATGACCGGCTGGATCTACGTGCCGGCGGGCACCGGGCTGGCGCCGGCGTATGCCGCGCGCGGTCTGCGCGTCGTCGGCTTCTACCGGGTGGGCGGCACCTACCACGAGGTGGCGTCGCCGATGGCCGGGTTCACCGAGGGCTGGCAGGAGTTGTCGGCCGACATGACCGTGCCGGCGGGCGCGACCGAGGCCTTCTTCCGCCTCTACAACGGCGCGCAGGGCGGCTCGGGGAAGAAGGTCTACTGGGACAACCTGTCGTTCACCGAGATGGTCGCGCCCTTCGGCCCGGTCTGGTCCACCGGGATCGCCGGGGGACCGGCCTCGGCCACCTACACGACGCTGACCTTCCCGGAGCCGTCGGTCGCGCAGGTGAACACCATCGACGGCGGCTGGATCACCTTCTCCCGCAACGCGGACGGCTCGACGTTCACCCCGGAACCGGGGGTGGAGGAGCTGACGCTCACGCGGACCGGCACCGGCACGTATCGGCTGACCGACACCGACGGGACGGTGTCGGAGTTCACGCAGCAGGGCGGCGTGTGGGCGGTCGCCTCCACCTGGGCGGCGACCGGGGACTCCACCACGCGCTACGCCTACGACACCTCGGGCGGGCGGATGCTGCTCAAGCGGGTGGTCAACCCGGCCCAGCCGGGTGTGGACGACGCCGGCAGGTGCTCGGGGACCACGCTGCCGCGCGGCTGCCAGGTGCTGGAGTACGTCTACGCGCCGTCCACCGCGCCGGGCCTGAGTGACACCACGTTCGGCGACTACGCGGACCGGGTCGTCGCGGTGAAGTTGTGGACCTGGGACCCCGCGGCGTCCGCCACCACCGCCGTGGAGGTGGCCCGGTACGCGTACGACCACCTGGGCAGGCTGCGCGAGGTCTGGGATCCGCGCGTCAGCCCGGTCCTGAAGACGGGCTACGAGTACGACGCCGCCGGACGGGTCGGCAAGCTGACCCCGGCGGGTGAGCTCCCGTGGATGTTCGACCACGGCAACCCGGACGTCGACTCGGCCGCGCTGCGCTGGGACCTGGACGCCGGCTCCGGCACCTCGGCCGCGGACTCGTCCGGCGGCGGCCGGGCCGGCACCATCGCCTCGGGTGTGGGCTGGGGCCAGGGCAACGACCCGGACCGGGCCGACGACCGGGCGCTCACCTTCGGCGCCGCGTCCGGGGCCGAGGTCCGGGTGGCCGGCACGCCGCTGTCCAACACCGCGGCCTACACCGTCTCCGCCTGGGCCCGGTTGACGGACAAGTCGGTCAACCGGACGATCGTCTCCAAGGACGGCTCGTCCACCAGCGGGTTCTTCCTCAACTACGTGGCCGCGACCGACCGGTGGTCGTTCTCCCGGGTCACCGCGGACAGCGAGAGCTCGACCGCGGTGCGGGCCACCTCGAACGTCGCGCCCACGCTCGGCCAGTGGACCCACATCGCCGGCGTCCACGACCCGGCCACCGGCAAGATGACCCTCTACGTCAACGGGGTGGCGCAGTCCACCACCGCGGCCACCGGCGGCTGGAACGCGTCCGGCAATTACGTCATCGGCCGGGCGAAGTGGGCGGGTGCCGCCGCGAACCTCTGGCACGGCGGCATCGACGACGTCCGGATCTACGGGCGGGCGCTCACCGCGGACCAGATCGCCGACCTGGCAGGCGACGAGCACCCCGGCAAGCTCCTGCGGATCCGCCGCGCCGCGCTGCAGCCCGGCTCGAAGACCGTCACCAGCGGGGAGGTCGCCACCAATCTGGTCTACAACACGCCTCTGACCAGGGCGGCGGGCGGGCCGTACGACCTGAACGCCACCGCCGCGGCCGCCTGGGGCCAGTCCGACGTGCCGACCGAAGCCGTCGCCGTCTTCGGGCCGGAGGACACCCCCGGACGCAACAGCGCGACCGGCTCGGTACCCGGCACCGCCGGGTACCGGTACGCGACCGTCTACTACCTGAACCCGCACGGTCAGGCGGTCAACGTGGCAAGCCCGGGCGGATACATCGACACCCAGGAGTACGACAGGTTCGGCAACGTGGTCCGGACCCTGGAGGCCACCGACCGGTCACTGGCGCTCGGCCTGCTGCCCTCCGCGAGCACCTACCTCGCCGAGCTCGGCCTGCTGGACTCGGACACCGCCAGCCGCGCGTACGCGCTGTCGACGGCGAACACCTACAGCAGCGACGGCGTGGACCTGCTGGAGGCGGTCGGCCCGACGGTGACGATGGTGATGGAACGCGCGGTCCCGGATCCCGACGGCGCCGGGCGGCTGATTGGCGTCGCGGCCGGATCCACCGTGATCGGACGGCCGAGCATGGCCATGACCTACGACGAGGACAAACCCGATGGAGCCCGGTACCACCTGGTCACGAAACAGACCCAGGGGGCCCGGATCGACGGCTACCCGGCGGTGGACCTGCGGGTCGTCGCGACGGGGTACGCCGCCGAGCACGGCGGGGTGTCGGGCTGGGTGCTGCGGAGACCGACCAAGACCGTCAACGACGCCGGCGGAGAGAACCACACCTCCTACCGGGTCTACGACGACGCCGGCCGGGTGGTGAGGACTCTGGGCATCGGCGCCGACGGCGCGGACGCCCGTACCCTCGTGGTCGCCTACTACACGGCCGGATCCAACTCCGCGGACACCGCCTGCGGCAACCGGCCCGAGTGGGCCGGGCAGGTCTGCTCGACCAGGGCCGCGGGAGAGGTCACCGGCCACGATCCGGCACGGATGACCGATGACCTCCCGGTGCGCCGGGTCACCGCCTACAACCGCTACCTGGACGAGGCGGAGGTCACCGAGACCGCCGCCGGCAAGACCAGGACCACGACAACGACGTACGACGCGGCCGCGCGGGTCACCGGCAGGGCCGTCACCTCGGATCTCGGGACGGCCGTCCCCGCGACGACCGCGACCTACGACGCCGCCAACGGCCGGGTCGCCCGCAGCGCCGCGGACGGCGCCGCCGTCATCCGGGAGTACGACTCCCTGGGCCGGCTGGTGAGCTACACCGACGCCGACGGCGCCGCCACGGTGACCGAGTTCGACCGGTTCGGCAAGAAGATCAAGGTGACCGACCCGACCGGTTCCGGCACCTTCGCCTACGACCGTGCGGCCGAGCCGCGCGGGATGGTGACCGGCTACACCGACAGCGTCGCGGGCACGTTCACCGCCGCGTACTCACCGGACGGGCAACTGGTCAAGCTCACCTACCCGGGTGGCCTGACCCGCACCGACCAGCTCGACGCCAACCTCCAGCCGGTGTCGCGCACGTACACCCGGGACAGCGACGGAGCGGTCGTCTTCGCCGAGTCGGTGGTCAAGAACAGCGCCGGCCAGTGGATCTCCCACGAGTACACCGGTGGCAGCAAGCGCTACTCCTACGATCGCGTCGGCAGGCTGACCGCCGTGGCGGCCGACAGCGCCATCACCGCCGGCTGCGTCACCCGGACGTACGCCTATGACGCGCGATCCAACCGGACCGCCAGGTCGCTCTTCCAGCCGGCCGCGGACGGCTCCTGTGACACGGAGGACGCCGACGCGTCGGAAACCTATGCCTACGACTCCGCCGACCGGCTGACCAGGGACGGATACGTCTACAACGCGTTCGGCCGGACGACTCAGACGCCGGACGGCCAGTCCAACGGCTACTTCGCCAACGACCTCGTCCAGAGTCAGGAATCCGGCGACGCGCGGCAGACCTGGACGCTGGACCCGCTGCACCGGCTCCGGTCGTCGCAGGTGCGGACTCAGGTGGACGGCGCCTGGACGGACTCGTCGGTGAAGGTCAACCACTACGGTGACGACACCGACGCGCCGAACTGGATCAGCGAGGACGGCTCCGGCGCCCGCACCCGCATCGTCACCGGACCGGACGACGATCTGGTGGCGGTCGCGTCCGCCGACGGTGGTGTGCGGCTGCAGCTGACGAACCTGCACGGCGACGTGGCCGCGACCATCGACGGTGGACTGAGCGAGCCGGAACTCTACGACTACGAGGAGTTCGGCGAGCCGGCCGGCGGGCAGTCCGGCCAGCGGTACGGCTGGCTCGGCGGCAAGCAGCGATCGGGCGAGGCGATGGGCGGCCACATCCTGATGGGTGTCCGCCTGTACTCGCCGGACCTCGGGCGGTTCCTGCAGTCCGACCCGATGGTGGACGGCAGCTGCAACGCGTACGAGTACACCTGCGCCGACCCGGTCAACAAGATCGACCTCGACGGCAGGGCGATACCGGCGATCATCCTGGCGATCGTGGCCGCGGCCCGGCTGGCCTGGACGGCATGCCGCGTCAGCAAGAAGTGGTGCCTGCGCGCGCTGAAATGGGTCGGGCAGAAGGTCGTCAAGTACATCGGGCGAGCCATCGCGTGGATCATCGGTGTGGTGTCCCGCTTGGCCCGGTACTCCCGGATCAAGAACGGCCTCAACTGTGGCGAGGCTTTCGGCACGATGTTCTCCAACGCCCTGGGGCAATGGTCGAGCGCCAAGGGTTATCCAGGCGGGGCCAGGATCCTCGGCTGGATAGGTGGTTTCATCTACGGCTATGCGCGTAACGTCCGATGCTCCGCCAAGACCAAGTACTCGTGACGCGGAACGTGCGGCCCGGCCGGCCGCGCGGCGGATCACCTGGGTGGTGCTGGTGCTGTCGCTTCTGGCACTGCCCGGGTGCGCCGAGCCGGCATCCCCGAAGCCGCCGGCGACGGCGGCGGCCAGGACGGTGACCGTCGACTGCGATCGGATCGCAGGGAACGGCCGGACGTTCTACGAGAGCAATCCGACGTACACGGATCCCCGGGACCAGGCCGCGGACTGGTCACCGGCCGCGCCGGAGGAGCAGGGGATGGATTCCACCATGGTGCGTACGGGGCTGGCCGAGCTCGGGAGCAACGCGTCGTTGCTCAGCGTGCTGGTCATCCGGCACGACCGCCTCGTGGCCGAGCGGTATTACCACGGTAGTGGCGCACAGCAGAGCAACAACGTCCACTCGGCGTCGAAGAGTATCTTGCAGGCGCTGGTCCACATCGCCGTCGAGAAGGGCTACATCGGAAGCCTGGACGACCCGGTGGCCGACCATCTGCCGGAGTACTTCGGCGCCGCGTCGCCGGACAAGAAAAAGATCACTATCCGACACATGCTGACCATGACGTCGGGCCTCGACTGGGCGGAGGATTCGACCGAAAGACAGGTCGAGAAGTCGTCGAACTGGGTCCAGGCGATCGTCGCCCGTCCACTGGTGTCCGTCCCCGGCACGACGCACAACTACAGCACCGGCAACACCCACGTCGTCTCGGCCGTACTGCAGAAGGCCACCGGCATGAGCACCTGCCGGTTCGCCCACCGGTACCTGTTCGCCCCGATGGGCATCACGGCCGAGCACTGGGGCCGTGACCCGCAAGGCGTCTTCTCCGGCGGCCACAGCCTCTACCTGACCCCACGAGAGATGGCCAAGTTCGGCCTGCTCTACCTGCACGACGGCAACTGGGCCGGCCGCCCGCTGGTGCCCCACAGCGCGGTGCGCGCGGCCCAGGCCAAGACCACACAGGTCGGCAGATTCGCCTACACCGAGGGCTGGTGGGCGCACACCGTCTCCGGCCGCCCGATGTACTTGGCCTGGGGATACGGCGGGCAGTTCGTCTACGTAATCCCCAGCGCGGACATCGTGCTCGTGACCAGCGAGAACACCAGCAACAACCACCTCAACAAGGAGATCGACCCAGGGGCTTTCATTCGCGACCACCTGCTGCCCTCAATAACCGGCCCCTGATCTCGTTGCCTCCGCGCGTGGCCGAGACGGGAAGGGCACCTACTCCGGTGTCGTGTCCCGCAGAGTTCGGATCGCGTCTCGCAGGACGGAGATCAAGTCGCGCGTCGCGAGCGTGTCGCGGCCGCGTCGAGTGCCGGTACGAGCGGCGTCAACGCGGCCCGGAGGAGGTCCGGCAGCGACCCGGACGGTACGACGAAACCGGGTAGCGACGGCATCGCGGTCGTGGATCGCAGCCACTGCCGGAGCGCCACCTTGGCGGCGGCGCCGACGCAGGCGGACAGCACCTGGGCGGTCAGGTGCTCGATGCCCGGGCAGCGGTCGGTGATGGCCTCGGTGAGCGGGGTCTCGATCGTGGTGACGGTGTCGACGTAGCAGGCGCGCAGAGCGGAGCTGGAGGCGATCATCAGTAGCGCGTCGCGCGGGTGGTCGCCCGGATCGGTGTACAGCCCCACGACGGCGTCGATGACGGCGTCGCCGAGGCCGACCTCGGCCGGGCGGGCGGCCACGGCCGCCGCGACGTGCGCCGCACGGTCCGCGGCGATGGCGGCGACGATCGCCTGTTCACGGCTGGAGAAGTAGTTGTTGTAGGTCCTCGGCGAGACTCCGGCCGCCTCGGCGATGTCCTCGACGCGGACGTTCCCGGGGCCGCGCTCCAGCGCGAGACGCAGCGCCGCCGCCTGCAGTGCCTCTCTGGTGGCCTGCTTTTTCCGTTCACGAAGGCTCGATGGGCCGGTCACGGTTCCCACCCTGCCACAGGGATGCGTGGACGCAAAATTGCGTGCACGCAATATTCTGGCTACTGTCGCCGCGTACCCGCTCGATCACGTGACCGGAAGGACTGACATGCGAGCCAAGGGCATGGCCTACGACACCGGCTTCGTCAGTGATGGCGTCAACTCGCTGGAACACTTCGACCACGCGGTGGTCCGGCGCGAGCTGACCATCATCCGAGACGACCTGCACTGCAACGCCGTCCACGTCGTCGGTGGCGACCCGCGGCGCCTGGAGTTCGCCGCCCGCGCCGCCACCGAGCTCGGACTGGAGGTGTGGTTCTCGCCGTACCCGCTGGACCTGGAGCCCGGCCAGATCCTCGCCCTGCTCCTGGACTGCGCCGAACGGGCCGAGCGGCTGCGTGCGGCGGGAGCCGAGGTCGTGTTCGTCGCCGGCGTCGAAATGAGCGTCATGAACCGGGGATTCGTCGACGGCGACCGTATAGACGAACGCCTCGGCCGCCTGCTGGCCGGCCCGGACGGCCGCGCCGGGCGAATCGCCGAGGTCCGCTCCCGCCTCGACCGATTCCTGCGCACCGCCGTGGCGGCGATCCGCGAACGCTTCCACGGAAAGGTCACCTACGCCGCGATCCCGTTCGAAGGCGTCGACTGGGACCTGTTCGACTTCGTCACCCTCGAACTCATCCGATCCGCCGAGGTCGCCGAGCAGTTCCGCGACGGCGTACGCACTCTCGTCGCTCAACCAAAGCCGGTCGCCGTCACCGGCTTCGGCACCGCGACCTGGCGCGGTGCCGGCGACGTCGCACCGCGCAGCATGGAGATCCTCGAATACGATCCCGCCACCCGCGCACCGCTGCGCCTTAACGGACTGTACGAGCGCGACGAGGCAGGCCAGGCGGCGTACCTCCGCGAGCTGCTCGACATCTTCGACAGCGAAGGCGTGGACAGCGCCTTCGTGTACCTCTTCGCGCTCTACGGCTTCCCCCACCGCCCCGACGGCGACCCCCGCGACGACCTCGACCTCGCCAGCCTCGGAATCGTCAAGGTCCTCGACGGCCGCACCGGCGACACCTACCCCGACATGCCCTGGGAGCCGAAGGCCGCCTTCACCACGATCGCCGAGCACTACGCCCGCCAGGCATAGCCCAGCACCGGCAGGTCCCGGCGAGCCGGTCGGCCGGATCACTCCTTGTCGCCGCCGCGGGCGGCCCTGCTCCTGGTGAGGTGTGCCCACTTGGTGAACTCGACGATCGCATACGAGATCACGGCCACCGCGCAGACGCGGATCCAGGCGGTGGCGTCCAGGGGAGCGGATCGGAACAGGGCGTTCATGAAGGGGGCGTAGGTGTACAGGAGCTGGAGGGCGATCATCGCGACGGCGCCGGCGGCCACCCACGGGTTGCGGCGGATGCCGGTCCACAGCAGGGGGCGGTCCAGTGACAGGCAGTTGAACAGGTAGGTCAGCAGGGTCAGCGCGAAGACGTTGACGACGACGGTGCGGGCGACGGCCACGGAGGCGCCGTTCGCCTGTTCCCAGTGGAAGAGGCCGAACGCGGCACCGAGCAGGACGGCCGACACCAGCAGCACGCGTCCGGTGAGGGCGCGTGACAGCAGGGGAGCGGAAGGCGCGCGCGGCGGGCGGCGCATGATGCCCGGTTCCGCGGGCTCGACCGCGAACGGCAGGCCGAGGACCAGGACGGCGGTCATGTTCAGCCAGAGCACCTGGACGGGCAGGATCGGCAGTTCCCCGCCACCGGCGATGGCCGCCATGAGCAGCAGGCCGAGGCCGAGGTTGGCCGGCAGGGCCCAGAGGATGAACTTCACCAGGTTGTCGAAGACGCCTCGCCCCTCCCTGACGGCGGCCTCGATGGAGGTGAAGCGGTCGTCGGTGAGGACCATGTCGGAGGATTCCTTGGCCACCTCGGTGCCCTTTCCCATGGCCACACCGATGTCGGCCTGTTTGAGCGCGGGCGCGTCGTTGACGCCGTCGCCGGTCATGGCGATGACGTGGTCCCGGCTCTGCAGGGCCCGGATCAGGCGCAGCTTCTGCTCGGGGGAGACGCGGGCGAACACGGTGGTGCGCTCGGCGACGTCGGGGAGCTCCTCGTCGGGGCGCTCGTCCAGCTCGGCACCGGTCATGGCCGGCCCGTCCAGGCCGAGCCGCGCGCCGATGGCCCGCGCGGTCGTGGCGTGGTCACCGGTGATCATTTTGACCTGGATGCCGGCGGTGTGGCAGGCGGCGACCGCGCGGGCGGCGTCGCCACGCGGAGGGTCGTGCATCGCCTGCAGGCCGAGGAAGGTCATCCGGGGAAGCTCGGTGATCGTCTGGAGGCCGGGGCCGACCTCCGCGCGGGCGAACGCCAGGACACGCAACGCCCGCGAGCCGAGGTCCAGCGCCGCGGCGGTCGCCTCCCGGCGGTCGAGCGGTTCGACGGCGCCGCCGGGTCCCACCTGCTCGTCGCACATGCCGAGGACCTGTTCGATCGAGCCTTTGACGTAGAGGACGCCTCCCGGGTGCAGGGTGGCCATGTATCGCAGCTCGGAGGAGAACGGAACCGTGTCGATCCGGGCGGGGACGTCCAGCCCGGCCTTGCCGCCGGCGGCCAGCAGCGCGCCTTCGGTGGGGTCGCCCGCCACGTCCCACCGCCCGCCGGCCGAGGTCAGGCGCGCGTCGTTGCAGGCGATCCCGCAGAGCAGGCACTCACGCAGCGCCGGATGCTCCGACGGACGGACGGGGACGCCGCCCGCCAGGAACTCGCCGGTCGGCGCGTAGCCGGTGCCGCGCACCTCGTACTCCCGGCCGCCCGCGGTGACGGCGGTGACGGTCATCTGGTTCTCGGTGAGTGTGCCGGTCTTGTCGGTGCAGATGATGGTGGTGCTGCCGAGGGTCTCCACCGCGGGAAGGCGCCGGACGATGGCACCGCGGCGGGCCATCCGGCTCACGCCGAACGCCAGCGTGATCGTGACGACGGCGGGCAGCCCCTCGGGGATGGCGCCGACGGCCAGTGCCACGGCGGCGGTCACCATGGCGGCCACGGGCTGGCCGCGCAGCACACCGATGAGGAAGGTGAGCGCCGCCAGGACGAGGACGATCACGGTGATCAGGTGGCTGAAGCGCGTCATCTTGCGGGTCAGCGGGGTCGCCACCGCCGTGGTCCGGCCGACCAGCCGGTGGATCAGCCCGATCTCGGTGGCCGCGCCGGTGGCGGTGACCACGGTCCGTCCGGTCCCGTACGTCACCAGTGTGCCGGAGTAGGCCATGCCAGTGCGGTCGGCGAGCGCGGCGTCGGGGCGGGCGCCGGTCTCCTTGGACACCGCCAGGGACTCGCCGGTGAGCGCGGACTCGTCGACCCGCAGGTCCGCGGTCTCGATCAGGCGCAGGTCGGCCGGGATCTTGTCTCCGGCCTCCAGCAGCACCAGGTCGCCGGGTACCAGTTCGGTGGAGGGGACCCGGCGGCGTGAGCCGTCGCGCACCATGGTGGCGAAGGTACGGGTCATCGCGGCCAGCGCGGCGAGGGCGTTCTCGGCCCGGGACTCCTGAGCGAAGCCCACGACGGCGTTGACGACGACCACGCCGAGGATGACCGCGGCGTCCACGTGCCCGCCGAGCAGCGCCGTGATCAGCGCCGCGGCCAGCAGCACGTAGATCAGCGGGTTGTGGAACTGGAGCAGGAACCGGACGATCGGCCCTTGTCCCTTGCCCACGGGGAGCGTGTTGGGGCCGTGCCGGGCCAGCCGTCCGGCCGCTTCGGCCGAGGTCAGTCCCGTTTCGGCGTCGCCGCCCAGGCCGTCGACGACCTCGGCGGCGGGCCGGGCGTGCGGGGCGTCCAGGCCCGGCGTACCGGTGTCCGTTTCCATGGTCACTCTTCCTTCGCCGGTCACCGCCGTACGCGGCTAGAAGTGGTCCCAGGGCGGATCAGGCCAGGGGGACGGCGGTGCGTGCAGGCGAAGCCCGGGCGTCCTGTGCCAGCCGGTGAAGTAGAGCAGGCGTCGTACGTGCCAGGGCGCCGACCGCAACGTCAGGACGCGGCCGTCGGGCAGGCCGGCGGTGGTGACCAGGGCACGCAGGCCGCCGACGTCGGTGAACGTCAGGCCGCTCAGGTCGACGCTGAAATCGCCGCCGCCGATCGAGGCCAGCGCCCGGGTCAGGACGGGCAGGGTGGCACAGTCGAGCTCACCCTCGATCCGCAGGCCCGCACGATCAGGGAGCGGTGTGACAAGCAGGGGGCAGCGGGCTGCTGTGCGGGGGATCAGCGCGATGACAGGTGCGAGGACGGGACCAGGGATCCCAGGTGTGCCGGTGGTGTTCATGCCTGCTCCTCCGGGGGTGCGGGACACGATGGCCGCAGGGCCGGCGGCGGGAACGCGGTGGGATGGTGGCCGGCGTGAGTGGTGCGGTGCGGTGACCCGATCATCCAGCGGATCCGGCGGAGTGGAAAGCGCCAATCCCGACCGGGCTTATCACCGCAGGTGATCACCGGATGGATCAGTCCGCCGCCCGCGTCCCGTGATGCGGACGCGGCGCGCTGATCGGTTCTACAGATGGATCCTTCCTCGATCGCTTCTTTCCGCCTCCGTACGCACGAGTGTTCACTTGGTGGCGAAAGAGTTCGAGCGCCGGCGCCGGCGATCGTTTCGACCGGTCCGGAAGACCGGTCCCGCGCAGACATCGATGCTCGGCGGCTTCGTGGCCACCGAGGTGCCCACGTCTCGCTAGGAAACAGATGGCCGTCCTGGACACTTCCCTGGAACAGATGACCGCCGAAGAGCTCCTGATCGAAATGGCCCGGCCGCAGACCTCGCAACCGCACAAGGTCCTGCTGCGCGAGCGGCTGGTGGAGATCCACGCCTGGATGGCCGACTCCCTCGCGCGCCGGTACCGCAACCGGGGCGAACCGATTGAAGACCTTATGCAGGCCGCCTATGTCGGCATGGTCAAGGCCATCAATGGCTTCGACGCCGGCCGCGGGCACGAGTTCCGCCGCTACGCGTCCGTCACCATGGTGGGCGAGATCAAACGGCATTTCCGGGACCGCACGTGGGCCATCAAGGTTCCCCGCGTGCACCAGGAACGCCGGTCGCAGCTGTCCCTGGTGTCCGCCGACCTCAGCCAGAGCCTTGGCCGCTCGCCGACCGTCGCCGAACTGGCGGCCGAGATGGGCCTGTCGCAGGAAGATGTCCTGCTGACGATGGACGCGTCGGCCGCCTACAGCGCCTTGTCGCTGGACGCCCCCATCGACATCCGCGACGGCCACCGCGCCAGCCTGGCCGACGTCCTGCCCTGCGACGACGAGTCAATGGAGACCGTCCTCGGCAGGCAGTCCGTCAAGCCGCTCATCGAGGCCCTGCCGGCGCGCGACAAGCAGATCCTGCTGCTGCGCTTCTACGGCAACCAGACCCAGGCGGAGATCGCCGCCGAGATCGGACTCTCCCAGACGCAGGTCTCCCGCATCCTGCGCAACGTCCTCGGGCAGCTACGCAGGGCACTGGAGGACTGACCGCGCCGTCCCGGACCATCCGGGCCCTATCGCGCCAGGCGTTCCGCGAGCCGGGCACGGATCTTCGTGGCGGCGGCGATGCGTTCGTCGAGGGCGGCCAGCCGCGCGCGGGCCTTCTCCAGCGCGAGGTGGCACATCGGGCCGCCGGGCCGGGTGAAGTCGGCGGGCACCTCACTGTCCAGCAGGTCGACGAAGGCTTGCACGTCGGTGAGGGTGAAGCCGAGGTCGAGCAGCTCCCGGATGTGGCGCACGCGCCGCACGGCGCGCTCGTCGTAGTCGCGGTATCCGGCCGGGGAGCGCCGGGGCTCCAGCAGGCCGTGCTGTTGGTACCAGCGCAGCGCCCGCGGGGTGGTGCCCGCGGCACGCGCGGCTTCTGCGATCCGCATGTCCACCATGGTCACACGCGGACGACCAGGCCGCCGACGTAGCGTCCGGCCAGCAGGTCGATCAGTGCCCGGGGCGCGTCGTCCAGGCCGTCGATCTCCGTGTACGGCTCGCGCAGCCCCAGCTTGTACCACTCCTCGTGCAGGTCGGGATGGTCGGCGGCGGTGAAGCCGCGCAGGGTGACGCGCTTGCCGATCAGTGTCATCAGGTCGAGTTCCACGGCGGCCGGGTCACCGCCGAGCTGGTGGGCCAGCGCTCCGCACAGCGCGATCCGGGCCCCCGGCCTGGCCAGCTCGACGGCCTCGCGCAGCTGGTGGCCGCCGACGGTGTCGAGCACCGCGTCCACTCCGTCCGGCGCCACGTCGGCCGGGCCGCCGGTGTGCCGATCGTAGAGGGCGTCGTAGCCGAGGTGGCCGGCGCGGCCGGGGGAGCCGGTACCACCCACCACCCGGGCCGCGCCGAGCAGCCGCGCGATGGGGGCGGCGATGCCACCCACCGCGCCTGCCGCGCCCGTCACCAGGACCGTGTCGCCGTGCCGTACCTCCGCCGCGGCACGCAGGCCGACATACGTGGTCAGGCCCTGCCCCAGGTGGCGCATCGCCTCCTCGGCGCAGGAGACCGGATCGATCCTGCGGTAGGCGTCGACGGCGGCGTGTTCCCGCCAGCCCAGGCCGTGCCGCACCCAGTCGCCGGGGGCCAGATCGGGATCGGTCGAGGCGACCACCTCGCCCACCGCGGGCCCGTACATGACCTCGCCCACCTGGTAAGGCGGCATGGGCCCGGCGGAACCGCTGATGAGCGTGCGCATGGCGGCGGTGACGGCCATCCACCGGTTGCGCACCACCACCGGGCCGCTGACCGGGGACCGGGTCAGCCGGAACACGCCGGGCGTGACCGGCAGGCCGGTGGGAACGTGAGCGGCGAGGCGGACCTCGCGCGAGTCGAAAGCCATGCGCCGATCGTCGACCTTGACGCGGACGTCAAGGTCAAGCCCAGTGTGACCCCGATGCCGCTTCAGGTTAGCGGGACGGCCTGACGTCCACTCCGTGACCGGCTCTCAATACAGTGATCGAGAATGTGAAATGCCTTTTCGAGCTGATTGAGGACGACGATGCCGAAGGCGTATGTGTTCGGGGCCAACGGCGGCCCTGAGGTGGAGGAGTTCGTCGAGTTGCCGCGGCCGGTGGCCTTGGCCGGGCAGGTGCTGATCGCGGTGCGGGCGGCGGGGGTGAACCCGGTCGACTGGAAACGGCGGGTGGGGCATCGTCCGCCGGGGACGCCGCCGCCCCCGTTGCCCGCGGTCTTCGGCAACGAGGCGGCCGGGGTGGTCGTCGAGGTGGGTCCCGGAGTGACGGAGTTCCAGGCCGGGGACGAGGTCTTCGGCAACCCTCTGACCGGCGGGTACGCCGAGTACACGCTCCTGCCGGAGGAGGTCACCGCGCACAAGCCGCCGCGGTTGTCGTTCGTGGACGCGGCGACCCTGCCGGTGGCGGCGGCCACCGCGTACGACGGCGTGCACCAGCTCGCGCTCCCGGCGGGGGCGACGTTGCTCATCACGGGCGCGGGCGGCGGCGTGGGGGTCGCCGCCGCCCAGATCGCCCGGCACGCGGGCCTGAACGTCATCGGCACGGCGTCCCCCGCCAAACGCGAGTTCGTCGAGTCGCTCGGGGTCGTCCACGTTCCGTACGGGCCGGGGGCTCGGGAGCGGATCAGGGAGATCGCGCCGGACGGCGTGGACGCGGTGTTCGACCTGGTCGGCGGCGACGCGCTGACGCAGGCCGCCGAGGTGGTCAAGGACCGGCGCAAGCTGATCACCGCCGCCGACCGTGCCGCGGTGGCGCTCCTCGGCGGGGAGCCCGTGGCGCGCAAACGCGACCGCGACGTGCTGGACGCCGTCGCGTCGCTGACCGTGCGGGGTGTCCTGCGGCCGTTCGTGACCGCCACCTACCCGCTGGAGGAGGCGCCCGCCGCGCTCCGCGCCGTCGAGGAAGGGCACGCCCGCGGCAAGATCGTGATCGAGGTGACCCCCGGCGGGTGACCGCGGCCGGCGCGCCTCCGGGCCGCGGCGGGTCAGGCCGGCGGCCGGGTGGACGGCGCGTGCCAGTCGGGTACTTCGGCACCGGGCACCGTGAAGGACGCGAAGTCGGTGGTGTCCCGGAAGGCCGGCACGGTGTAGAGGTCCCGGGCGTACGCCCACAGGTGCGGGTACTCGTGCAGGCCCGGGTTGAGGGTGCGGTGGGCGTTGGGTCCGGCGTCGTAGCGGACCAGGGTCACCCAGAGCCGGATGTCGGCCTCGGTCAGGGTGGAGCCGACCAGGTACCGGCGGGTGGCCAGCCGCTCGTCGAGCTTGGCGAACGCGTCCAGCAGCGCGACGCGGGCGAGCGGGCCGTCCGGGCCGGACCGGGCGGCCCTGGCGGCGCCGTGGCCGACCGCGGGGCCGAGCCAGGCGTCGAGCTCCTCGATCTCGTCGCGGTGCCGCTCGGGGTAGGTGTCCACGAGCGGCTCGGCGAGGGGCCGGAAACGGGTGCCGAGGTCGATCCCGATGCCCTTGTAGTCGTTGCTGACCAGGGTCGCGGTGTCCCGGTCCCACAGCGCCGGCACCGAGACGTGGCCGTCGAAGCCCTCCTCCGTCGCCTCGTAGGCCTCGCGCAGCAGGGTGAAGCCGTTGACCGGGTCCGGCCCGTACCGTTCGCGGAACGCCCAGCCCCGGCCGTCCCGCGCGTTGTCCACGTACGAGACGCCGACGACGTCGCCGAGGCCTGCGAGGGCCCGCGCGATCGTCACCCGCTGCGACCACGGGCAGAACCAGCCCGCGTACAGGTGGTACCGGCCGGCGCGCGGCGTGAAGCCGCTGCTCCCATCCTCGGTGATCCGGCCGGTGAACCGGTAGAGCGGACGGGGGTCGTCGGCCCGGCGGGTGATGCGGTACTCCCCGTGGGTCGCGGTGTCGACGGGGCCGGCCAGCCGGGTGAACTGAGATGATCTTGACATGGGGATACCTCCGGGAAAAGGCGCGGTCAGGCGTACCGCCCGCCGGGGATGGCGGTGAGCAGGTCGCGGGTGTAGGCGTGCTCCGGGCGGTCGAAGAGTTCGCCGGTCGTGCCGGTCTCGACGATCCGGCCGGCCCGCATGACGGCCACCCGATGGGCGATCTGCCGCACCACGGCGAGGTCGTGGGAGATGAAGAGGTACGCGACGCCGAGGGACTCCTGTAGTTCGGCGAGCAAGTCGAGGACCTGGGCCTGCACCGAGACGTCCAGCGCGGAGACCGGCTCGTCGCAGACCACCAGGTCGGGGGAGAGCGCCAGGGCCCGCGCGATGGCGACCCGCTGGCGTTGCCCGCCGGACAGTTCGGCGGGCCTGTGGGAAAGGATCGAGGCGGGCAGCGCGACCCGGTCGGCGAGCTCGCGGGCGCGCGCCCGCCGGGAGGCCCGGTCGCCGACGCGGAACACGCGCAACGGCTCGGTGATCACCTCGCCGATCGAGAAGCGCGGGTCGAGCGACGCGTACGGATTCTGGTAGACGAGCTGGGCGCGCCGGCGCAACCGGCGCAACGCCTCCCCCCGGGCCCGGGTGATCTCCTCGCCGTCGAAGACGATCCGCCCGGCGCTCGGCTCCGCCAGGCGCAGGACGAGGCGGGCTGTCGTCGACTTGCCGGAGCCGGACTCCCCGACGAGCGCGAGGGTCTCGCCCCGGTCGATCGAGAAACTCACGTCGTGCACCGCGCGCACCGACCGCGCGCCGCCGCCGGCCACCCGGGGGAGCGGGAACTCCTTGGCCAGGTTCTCGGCCGTCACCAGGGGCCCGTCGGCCGCCGCCCGCCCCGGCGCGGGCCGCGGCGGCGCGGCCGGGCGGGTGGCCGCCAGGCCGGGGGCGGGCCGCGATGGTGCGGACCGGCGGGTGGCCACCAGGCCCGGGGCGGGCCGCGGCGGCGCGGACCGGCGGGTGGCCACCAGGCTCGGGGCGCTGCGCAGCAGCCGCCGGGTGTACGGGTGGCTCGGCTGATCGAGGATCTGCCGGGTCGGCCCGGCCTCGACCACCCGGCCGCGCGACATCACCACGATCCGGCGCGCCCGGTCGGCGGCGACGCCGAGGTCGTGGGTCACCAGCAGGACGGCCGTGCCGAGCTCCTCGGTCAGGCTCTGGATGTGGTCGAGGATCCGCCGCTGGACGGTGACGTCGAGCGCGCTGGTCGGCTCGTCGGCGATGATCAGTTTCGGCTCGGCGGCGATCGCCACGGCGATCAGGACCCGCTGCCGCATCCCGCCGGAGAGCTCGTGCGGGTACTGCCGGGCCCGGACGGCCGGGTCGGGCAGACCTGCCCGCTCCAGCAGGCCGACGGCGCGCGGCGGCGCGGAGCGGCGGTCCGCCAGGCCGTGCACCCGCAGCACCTCCGCCACCTGGTCGCCGACGCGCTGCACCGGATTGAGCGACACGGTCGGGTCCTGCGGGATGAGCCCGATCTGCGCCCCCCGGACCAGCCGGAGCTCCCGCTCCGACAGTCCGGTGAGTTCGCGCCCGCCGAACCGGACGCGGCCGGCGTCGATCCGGCCGGTGCCGGGCAGCAGGCCGACGACCGCGTGTGCCGTCGTGCTCTTGCCGGAGCCCGACTCGCCGACGACCGCGACGATCTCACCGGCGCGGACCGTCAGGTCCACGCCGTCGACGGCGCGCACCACCCCCGACCGCGAACGGTAGGAGACCGCGAGGTCGCTGACCTCAAGGAGGTTCTCCGGCACGGCGGCCGGACCGATCGGCGTGCTCATCGCTGGGTCGTCAACTCTCCGTCGAGGGCGCGGGCGATCCGGTTGGTGGCGAGGACGGTCGCCGCGACCGTCAGGCCGGGCAGCGTCGAGAGCCACCACGCGTTCGCCAGGTAGTTGCGGCCGCTGGAGATCAGTGTCCCCCACTCCGGCGCGGGCGGCGGGGCGCCGTACCCGAGGAAGCTCAGCGACGAGACGGCAAGGACCGCGATGCCGAACTCAAGGGTGGCCAGGACGAGCACCGGCCCCATCGCGTTCGGCAGCACGTGCCGGAACAGGACCGAGTACCAGCGGGCCCCGGTGGCGCGGGCGGCCTCGACGTAGACGGCCTGGCGTACCCGTAGCACCTCCGCGCGCATCACCCGGGCGAAGCTCGCGACGCCGGCGAGCCCGACCGCGACGGCGACCTTGACGGTGCCGAAGCCGAACGCGGTGACGAGGGCGAGGGAGAGGAACAACGCGGGTATGGCCAGCAGCACGTCGACGACCCGCATCAGCACGTCCTCCCCCCACCGGCCGGCGAAGCCGGCGACCAGGCCGATCGTGCCGCCGGCGACGAAGGCGACCCCGACCGCGATCAGCGTGGCCCTGAGGGAGAGCGCCGCGCCGTGCACGACGCGCGCGTAGAGGTCCCGGCCGAGTTCGTCGGTGCCGAACCAATGCCCGGCGCCGGGGCCCTGGAACCGGTCGGCGGGTACCCCGAGCAGGGGGTCGCGCGAGGTGAACAGGGCCGGCCAGAAGGCCGCGAGCACGACGAGGACCACTACCAGGACGGAGAGCACCAGCCCGGGACGCCGCAGCAGGAACCGGACCATCCGCCGCGCCTCGGCGCCGCGGACGACGCGCGGCCCGGCCGCCTCCAGGCGGTCCGGGTCCGGTCCGGTCCCCGGCACCACCTCGCCGATCAGCGATTGACTCATCCGGTACTCCTTGGCCGGGCGACGACGATCCGCGGATCGAGGAGCGGGTAGATCAGGTCGACGGCGAGGTTGGCGAGCACGAAGGTCAGCGCGCCGAAGACCACGACGCCCTGGACCACCGGGATGTCCTGCACCGTCACGGCGGCGACGGTCTCCCGGCCGACGCCGTTGCGGGCGAAGACCGTCTCGACGACGACCGCGCCCGCCATCAGATTGCCGACCAGGATGCCGGCCATGGTGAGCGCCGGAAGGGCGGCGTTCCGCGACGCGTGCCGCAGGTGCACCCGGATCCGGCCGGCGCCCTTGGCCCGGGCGGTCTGCACGTACGGATCGGCCAGCGTGGTCAGCAGGCTCTTGGCGAGCACCTGCGCGAACATCGCGCCGGTCGGCACGGCGAGGGTGACCGCCGGCAGGATCAGGCTGGCCGCGCCCTCGTCGCCGAACGCGGGCAGCAGGTGGAGCCGGAACGACACGAGCTGGACGAGCATCAGGCCGGTCCAGAAGGTGGGCAGCGACACGCCGAGCGCCGGCAGCGACAGCAGCAGCTGACGGAGCCAGCGGCGGCCGGTGTAGGTCGCGTACAGGGCCAGCGCGCCGCCGAGGAGGACGGCCAGCGCCAGCGCGGCGGCCGTCAGTTGCAGCGTGTACGGCAGCGCGTCCGCCAGCGTCGAGGTCACCGGCCGCCCGGTCGCCACCGAGTTGCCGAAGTCGCCGCGTACCGCCCGGCCAAGGTAGTTCAGGTACTGGACGAGGATCGGCTGGTCGAAGCCGTACTCCCGGCGCAGCGCCTCCAGCTGCGCCGGGTCGGCGGCGGCCTGGTCGAGCCCGCCGGCGGCCATCGCCGAGACCGGGTCACCGGGCAGGAAGTCGAGCACCAGGAAGGAGACCGTGTAGGCGGCCCACAGCACCACCACCGCCTGCCCGAGGCGACCGGCTAGGTAGCGGCGCATGTTCGCGTGTTCCTCCCGCCCGGCATTCCTAGCTCTTCCAGGTGTCGTGCAGCTGGATCCGGCTGGACGCCTCGAAGTCCAGGTCGTGGACCCGCTTGGCGACCCCGAGCTCGGTGGTCAGCTCCACCACCGGGACGACGTACGCGTTCTCGACGATCAGCCGCTGGGCCTCGGCGACCAGGGCCTGGCGCTTGGTGGCGTCGGTGGTGGCCGCCTGCTCGTTCAGCACTGTTTCCAGCTTGCCGGGCTTGATGCGGTACGCATTGGCCAGCGCCGTCGAGTAGCTGCTGCGCAGGATGTCCGGGTCGGCCCGCGTGATATTCCCCCACAGCGCGTCGAAGTCGCCGGACTGCTGCACACCGACGATCTGGGTGACCGGTATCTCCCGCAGCTGGATCTCGACGCCGGCCGCCTTGAGCTGCTGCTGGATCAGCTCCAGGGTCGGCTGGATGGTGGCGGCGACGGGGAACCAGACGACGGTCAGGCTCAGCCGGGTGCCGTCCTTGGCCCGGATGCCGTCGGCGCCGGGCCGCCAGCCGGCCGCGTCGAGCAGCGACGTGGCCTTGCCGGGATCGAACGCGAGCCGCGCGCCGAGGTCGGTGTAGAACGGCGTGGTGTGGGCCAGTACGCTGGTCGCGGGCTTGCTGCCGGTCGGGTAGATCGCCTTGACGATCTCCTGCCGGTTGATCGCCGCCTGGATCGCCTGGCGCACCGCCGGCTCGCGCAACAGCGGCCGGGAGTTGTTGAGCCCCAGGTTGAACACCACGCCAGGGTTGGCCCGCGCCCGCAGGTCGACCGCGCCTCCGCTCCGCAACGCGCTCTCGTCGGCGAGGCCGACGCTGCCGATGGCGTCGACCTGTCCCGACTGGAGGCTGCCGGTGCGGACCCCGGCCTCCGGGACGATGGTGAACACCACCTTGTCCAGGTAGGCCTCGCCGGGCTTGCGCCACAGGGACGACCCCCAGTTGTAGCCGCCGCGCCTGGCCAGGGTGATCGATTGGTTCGCCTTGTATCCCTCCAGCGTGAACGGGCCCGATCCGGCGATCCCCTCGGTGCAGCGCTGATCCGCCGTCTTCCTGGCGCTCGCCGGCGAGACCAGGCCGAGCGAGAAGGTCGACGTCGCCTGCAGGAACTGGGCGTTGGGCTGTTTGAACGAGACCGCCGCGGTGAGCTTGTCGACGACCTTGGTGCCGGTGTACCCGCTGAGGTAGCCGATGGCGAGGCTGGCCTTGGCGCCGAGCTTGGGCGCGGCGTCGAAGGTGTCCTTGACGGCCTGCGCGTCGACGGGTGTCCCGTCGCTGAACGTGGCTCCCGGACGGAGGTGGAAGGTGAAGGTCCGCGCGTCCTGGCTCACCTCCCAGCGCTCCGCGAGCCAGGGAACGATCTTGCCGGTGGCCGGGTCCTGGTCGGTCAGCGAGTCGACGATCTGGCGCAGGGCGTAGATGGTGTCGTTGCTCCCGACCTGCTGCGGGTCGACGCACCCGGCGTACGACCCGACCGCGAAGGTCAGCGTCCCGCCCGCCTTGGGAGTGCTTCCGCCGGAGCTGCCGGCGGTTCCGACGCCGCCGGGCCCGCAGGCGGCGGTCAGCAGGATCGACCCGGTCACGGCGAGCGTCGTGACCAGCCGCCGGCGGACCACGGTGGACTGGGGGTTTTGGTGCACGCGTACTCCACTTGAATCGAGAGCGCTGAGGGTCGTCCCCGTGCCGCGCGGGAGGGGAGTGGACCGGTCGGGGGAGGTCGATGCCGGAAGGTGGTGGGGGCCGTCGGCTGGCGTCGGCGCACCAGATCAGGCCGCCGGTGCGGGCCCGGCCGGACCCGGACGTCTCGCCGCGCTCATGGTAGGCAGCCGGTGAAATTCAAGTCAATACCTACAGGGATAGTAGGGAATTGCTGACGGGCCGCCCGCGCCGTCACAGGAAGTACGGTTGCAGGAAAGAGGGTGGAGAACTTCTCGTATCGCGTTGGCCTATGGGGATTCACCTGGGGCCGCGGCGTCACTACGCGAGGGGGTCGTCCGGCCACGGCGGGCGATCGTGAAAGGGGAGCACCCACCCTTTCCACTCTCAACGTATAGCGCACCGGGGGGCTTGCGGCAAGACCCGGGTCATGCCGCAGAATCAGCGGCCGAGGCCAGTAGCCTGCGGAAACGGGGACAGCGAAGTGCGTGTGTTGTTGGCGACGTATGGGTCGCGGGGGGACGTCGAGCCGCTGGTGGGGCTGGCGGTGCGGCTGCGGGAGCTCGGGGCGGAGGTGCGGGTGTGCGCGCCGCCGGATCGGGAGTTCGCGGAGCTGCTGAGCGGGGCCGGCGTGCCGATGGCGCCGGTCGGGGCGGCGGTGGCCGCGACGCTGCTGCTCGACGTGATCAGCCGGGAGAGGCAGAAGGTGCGCGCATGAACCACGGAACGCCGAGCCGCGAAAATGTCCCCCTCAGATCGGAGCTGATGACCCTGACCACCAGTGCGTTCGACCTTCCCGGCCACCTCGCCCCGAAGGCCGACCCGGCGCTGATCGCCGGCGACGAGCACCACTTCGCGGCCATCGCGGAGAGCCTCGAGCAGTCGATCGCCGACCTGTCCGCCCGCCTCGACGCCGCGCGCAGGTCGCCCGGCGGCCTCGGCCGGCAGGCGCTGGACCGGGACCTGGAGGTCCACCGGCTGAGCACCCGCCTGCGCGCGCTGCGCCGCTTCGGCCTGGACCTGTGCCTCGGGCACATCGTCGGCGCGGACGACCCCGAGCCCGTGTACGTCGGACGGCTCGGCCTCACGGACCGCGCGGGGCGCCGGCTGCTGCTCGACTGGCGCTCCCCGGCGGCCGAGCCGTTCTTCGGCGCCACCCACGCCAACCCCATGGGCTTGGCGAGCCGCCGCAGGTACCGCTGGACCCGCGGCCGGATCAGCGACTACTGGGACGAGGTGTTCACCCCGGACGGGCTCGTCGGGCACGCCGCGCTCGACGACCAGTCCGCCTTCATCGCCAGCCTGGGCGGCAACCGGTCGGCCCGGATGCGGGACGTGCTCGGCACCATCCAGGCCGACCAGGACGCCATCATCCGCGCCGGATCCCGCGGCGCCCTCGTCGTCGACGGCGGCCCCGGTACGGGCAAGACCGTCGTCGCCCTGCACCGCTCCGCCTACCTCCTCTACTCCGACCCCCGCCTTGGGCACCACCGGGGCGGCGTGCTGTTCGTCGGCCCGCACCAGCCCTACCTGGCCTACGTCGCCGACGTCCTCCCGAGCCTCGGCGAGGAGGGCGTGCAGACCTGCACCCTGCGGGACCTCGTCGCCGAGGGCGCCGCGGCGGCGGTCGAGACCGACCCGGACGTGGCCCGGCTGAAGTCGTCCGCGAACCTGGTGAAGGCGATCGAGAAGGCCGTCAGGTTCTACGAGAACCCTCCCACCCAGGGGATGACCGTCCAGACCCACTGGTCCGGCATCTGGCTGGGCGTCGACGACTGGGCCGAGGCGTTCGAGGCGGCGGAACCCGGTATCCCGCACAACGACGCGCGCGACCTGATCTGGGAGGAACTCCTCAGGATCCTGATGGAGAAGCACGAGGGCGAGGCCTCGGCCGACCTGCTGCGCAAGTCGCTGCTCCAGAACAGGGAGCTGCTCACGACCTTCAACCGCGCCTGGCCGCTGCTCGAGGCCGCCGACCTCGTCGGAGACCTGTGGACGGTACCCGCCTACCTGCGGCTGTGCGCCCCCTGGCTCAGCCCCGGCGAGATCCGCCGGTTGCAGCGCGCCGACCCCCAGGCCTGGACGGTCTCCGACCTGCCCCTCCTGGACGCGGCACGGCAGCGGCTCGGCGACCCGGAGGCGTCCCGGCGCAAGCGCCGGGAGAAGGCCGCCGTCGCCGCCGAACGCGAGCACAGGGCCAAGGTCACCGCCGCCATGCTGGAGGCCGACGACGACGGCGAGGGCGCGGTGACGATGCTGCACGGACAGGACCTGCAGGAGGCCCTGGTCGACGAGACCGTACTGGAGAGCGCCGACCCGGACGTGCTCGCCGGCCCGTTCGCGCACGTCGTCGTGGACGAGGCCCAGGAACTGACCGACGCCGAATGGCAGATGCTGCTCCTGCGCTGCCCGTCCCGGAGCTTCACCGTCGTCGGCGACCGCGCCCAGGCCAGGCACGGCTTCACCGAGTCCTGGCAGGAACGACTCGGACGCATCGGCCTCGACCGCGTCACCCTGGCCACCCTGAGCGTCAACTACCGGACCCCGGAACAGGTGATGGCCGAAGCCGAGCCGGTGATCCGCGCCGCCCTCCCCGACGCCAACGTCCCGACCTCCATCCGCACCGGCGGCGCCCCCGTCCTGCACGCGTCCACTTCGGACCTGGACTCGATCCTCGCCACCTGGCTCGGCACGCACCCCGAAGGCATCGCCTGCGTGATCGGCGACCCCACCTTCAAGGCGACCCCCCGCGTCCGATCCCTGCCCCCGGAACTGTCGAAGGGCCTCGAATTCGACCTGGTCATCTTGATCGACCCGGAAACCTTCGGCGACGGCATCGAAGGAGCGGTGGACCGCTATGTCGCGATGACCCGGGCCACCCAGCAACTCGTCATCCTCACAAGCTCCTGAGCCTGAATCACATGGAGGATGCCCGGAGGTTTTCTCACAGCCGGAGGCGGCCGGCGGCGTGGAGTACCGCGAGGGCGTCCGCGGTGACCCAGGGGTTGGTGCGGCGGGTGCTCGTGCCGCCCCAGTCGACGGAGTCGTGGTGCAGGGCGATGCTGTCGGACACCTTGTAGTAGCGGGCGTGGGCGGGCCAGCCGTCGGGGAGGCGGAGGGACTCCAGGAGGTCCAGGGCGCCGGTGCAGCGGTCGTCCCCCAGGAGGCCCAGGGCGGCCATGGCTTTCAGGCCGCCGAGGATGTCGTAGTGCCAGTACAGCGGGTAGTGGAGCTTGGCGAACTCGGGGTGGATCAGGGTGCCTGTGCTGACGCGGTAGGCGAGGCGGCGGGTCAGGAGGACCTCGGCGGCTCGGCGGGCGGCCGAGGCGGCGGGGGCGGAGTCCGTCGCCGCGTATGCCGCCAGGCCTCTCATGGGGGGCAGTGTCTCGTAGAACGACGAGGTGTCGGCGGCTGGGTTCTTGTCGCAGTTCCAGCCGCCGTCCGGCCACTGCCAGTGCAGCAGGCGCTCCACCAGTGCGTCGCAGCGGTCGTCGGCCAGGCCGAGGGTGGTCAGGGACCAGAGGGCGTTTCCCTGCTGGGAGGCGCAGCGGCGGTGGCGGGCCCGCATCACCGGGACGCCGCGCCCTCGGTAGGCGGCGGACTTCGTGGCCGCCTCGAACTCCAGGTAGTACGACTCGTCGAGCCATGTGGTGAGGATCTGGTCGCGTAGCGGGTGGAGTGTCTTGTCGCCGGGTGGATGGCCCAGGTCCGCGAGGGCCGTCAGGGTCCAGTGCGGGCCCTGCCACTTGGCGTAGACGGGTGGGGGGTCCGCCGAGAGGCACGGGGCCAGTAGTCGCCGTACCCGGACGGAGTTCTGGATCTCGGTGCGGAGCTCGGTGATCTCGGGGGAGCCGGGGGCTTCGCCCAGTACCTGGGTGCGGACCTTCCAGCGGATGGAGGGCTCGGCGGATGCCAGGAGCGTGTCGACGATCGATCCGTGCCGGTCGCTGGCCGTCATCCGCTGATCGTACCGAGGCGTGCGGGGGGTGCCGGTGGAGCTGGTCGATAGTTTATTGTTGACAATCACTCCTTCTTAGATAGGTGAACGCTCATGCCCATGTCCCTGCCTCGTGGTGTCGTCGCGGTCGTGCGTACCGGTAGTGCCGAGCACGCGCTCACCATCGGGCGTGCGCTCTCGGGTACGCGGGTGGCCGCCGTCGAGGTGACGTTCACGGTTCCGGACGCGGTGGGGGTCATCGCGCGGCTGGTGGGGGAGGGGGCCGGGAACGTGGGGGCGGGGACGGTGCGGACGGTGGGACAGGTGCGGGAATGCGCGCAGGCGGGGGGTGGGTTCGTGGTGTCGCCGCACACCGATGCCGCGGTCGTGCGGGAGGCGGTGGACCTCGGGCTGGTGGCGGTGCCGGGGGCGCTGACGCCGAGCGAGATGGTCGCGGCGATCGGGCTCGGGGCCCACGCGGCCAAGGTGTTCCCGGTGGGGGCCGTGGGCGGGGTCGAGTACGTGCGGTCGGTGCGGGAGCCGTTGCCCGACGTGCCGCTGGTCGTGTCCGGGGGGATCACGCCCGAGCAGGTGCCGGCGTACCTGGCGGCGGGGGCGGTGGCGGTCTGCCTCGGCAAGGTGCTCTGGCGGGAGGAGGACGTGGCGGCGGGCGACGTCGAAGCCGTCCGGCGGTACGCGTCCGCGGTACTCGACGTCGCCGACCCCGCGGGGCGGTGACCGGCCGCCGCGGCCGGGCCGGGCGGTCGGCGGCGGCGTGGCGACGGACCGGTCGCCGTGGCGGGCCGGGCGGTCAGCGGCGGCGTAGCGACGGGTCGAGCAGTGCGGGCGGGGTGTCGAACTTCTCGTGCGCGGCGAGGTCGACGCCCGGGGCGACGATCGAGTCGACGGCGTCGAGGACGTCGGCGGAGAGCACCGTGTCGGCGGCGGCGAGCTGCGAGCGCAGGTGGTCCGGTGTGCGGGGGCCGATGATCGCGCTGGTCACGGCCGGGTGCGCGGTGACGAAGCCGAGCGCGAGCTGGATCAGCGTCAGACCGGCCTCGTCGGCGACCTTCGCCAGCTGCTCGACCGCGTCGAGCCTGGCGCGGTTGGACGGGACGGAGGTGTCGAAGCGCTCCGGCAGGACCGCCGAGCGGTGGGTGGCGATCTCCCGGCCCTCGCGGACCGCACCCGACAGCCAGCCCGAGGCCAGCGGGCTCCACACCAGCACGCCGAGCCCGTACTGCTCGGTCACGGGCAGTACGTGGGTCTCGGCCCCGCGCTGGAGGATCGAGTAGCTGGGCTGCTCGGTGACGTAACGGCTCAGGTGATGGTCCCGGGCCGCCCACTGGGCCTGCACGATGCGGTACGCCGGGAAGGTCGAGGAGCCGAAGTAGCGGATCTTCCCGGCGCGCTGCAGGTCGGTCAGGGCCGACAGCGTCTCCTCGTCGCCGGTCGCCGGGTCCCACCGGTGGATCTGGTAGAGATCGACGTGGTCGACGCCGAGGCGGCGCAGGCTGTCGTCCAGCGCGGTGACCAGCCAGCGGCGCGAGCTGCCCCGGTGGTTGCGCTCGTCGTCCATCGGCATGTTCGCCTTGGTGGCCAGCACGATGTCGTCGCGGCGGCCGGCGATGGCCTTGCCGACCATCTCCTCCGACTCCCCGCCGCTGTACCTGTCGGCGGTGTCGATGAGGTTGATCCCGGCCTCCAGGGCGGCGTCGACGATTGCGGTGGCCTCGTCCTGGGTGGTGCGTCCGATGGCGCCGAAGTTCATCGCGCCGAGCACGAGGGAGCTGACCTGCACGCCGGTGCGGCCCAAGGTGCGGTACTGCATGATCTCCTCCACTGAGGGTTGGCAGGGAAGGCCCGTGCTCTGGCATCATGAGCAAACGGAACCGTGTTCCGAAAACAATACGGAACACGGTTCCGTTTGGCAAGCCCGGCAGCGGAGGGAACGCGCGTGGTGAACGACGGCAAGGGGGACGCGGCCCCGCGCAAGCGGGCCGACGCCCGGCGCAACGAGAGGACGCTGCTCGACGCCGCCGCGGCGGTCTTCGTGACCTCGGGCGTCGAGGCGCCGGTGCGCGACATCGCGGCCAGGGCGGGAGTCGGGGTGGCCACGATCTACCGCCACTTCCCGACGCGGGCCGATCTCATCATCGCCGTCTACCGGCACCAGGTGGAGGCCTGCGCGGAGGCCGGCCCGGTCCTGCTGGCGAGCGCCGCGACCCCGCACGCCGCGCTGGCGCGGTGGATCAACCTGTTCGTCGACTTCCTGGTCACCAAGCACGGGCTCGCCGCCGTGCTGCGGTCCGGCGACGCCGGTTTCGACGCGCTGCACGCCTACTTCCTCGACCGGCTCGTGCCCGTGTGCGCCGGGCTGCTCGACGCCGCGGCCGCCGCAGGGGAGATCCGTTCCGACATCGAAGCCCACGAACTCATGCACGGCGTCGGGAACCTCTGCATCGGCGCGGAGAACGACCCCCGCTACGACGCGCGCCGGCTGGTCGAGCTCCTCATCGCGGGACTGCGCCTACCGCACCAGCCGTAAACGGAACACCGTTCCGGGTAGGGTGCGCCTCAGCTCGCCGGGAGCGGGCGGGCGTCGGCGAAGCCGGTGGGCGGGCCGACGGAGGCGGTCCAGCCGCCGTCGGCCACGAGGCAGTCGCCGTTGACGAAGCTCGCGGTGTCCGACAGCAGGAACAGCACGGGGCCCGTCATCTCCTCGGGCTCGGCCCGGCGGGCCAGGGGCGTGCGCCGTTCGATGTCGTCGAGGTTCAGCACGCCGCGGCTGATCGCGCGGTCGGTCATGGGGGTCCGGACGAAGCCGGGGGCGACCGCGTTGACCCGCACGCCGGTGGCGCCCCACTCGGCGGCGAGCGTGCGGGTGAGCCCGATGACGCCGTGCTTGGAGACCCCGTACGCGGTGCGGCCGGCGAAGCCGCCGAGGCTGGTCAGCGAGCCGATGTGCACGATGCTGCCGCGCCCGGCGGGGAGCATGACCCGGCCCGCGGCCCGGGAGACCCGGAACGCGCCCACCAGGTTGACGTCGATCACGTGCAGGAAGTCCTCGTCCGTCACGTCCTCGCTGGGGCCGAACCGCGCCACCCCCGCGGCGTTCACCACGCCGTCCAGCCCGCCCTGACGGGCGGCCACCGACGCGACCAGGTCGTCCACCGACGCCGAGTCGGTGACGTCGGCGACCTCGGCGTGGACGTCGAGCCCGTCGGCCGCCGCGCACCGGGCGGTGTCGTCCAGCACGTCGCGGCGCCGGCCGCTGATCGTGACCCGCGCGCCGTGCCGGGCCGCGGCCAGGGCGACGGCGCGGCCGATGCCGGTGCCGCCGCCGGTGACGAGCAGCGACGAACCGGTGATCCCGGCGACCACGGCTGAGGAGTCCATGAGTGAGCCTTTCGTACGCCGCCGGAGGAGTTCCGTAGATTGTTGACAATAGGCTGCTAACTGGTGACCATGCTGTCAAGGGGGGCGCGGCGGAAGCCGTGTCCCCGGCGCGTGGGCCGGGCTGGGGAACCAGGCCGCCCCTGATCAGGCTCGACCGGCCGTGACATGGCACGGAGTGTGGGTGTGTGGCTTGGACTGGACGTCGGCACCTCGTCGGTGAAGGCGGTCCTCCTCGACGACGGCGGCGCGGTGGCCGGCCGCGGCAGCGGACCGGTGCGCACCGTGCGGGCCGGCCCGGACCACGCCGAGCAGGCGCCTGAGGACTACGTCCGCGCCGCCGCCGCGGCGACCGCGGACGCCTGCCGGGCGGTCCCCGGCGTCCGCCTGCGCGGCATCGGGCTGTCCGGCCAGACCCCGACGCTGGTCGTCGTCGACGACGAGGGTGAGCCCGTACGGCCCGCCCTCGGCTGGCAGGACACCCGTGCCCGGCGGCAGGCCAGGGAACTGGAACGCGAACTCGGCGACCCGTACCCGCTGATCGGCACGTCGCTGCCGTGGTCGGCGTCGGCCTGCCCCGCCAAGCTGCGCTGGCTCGCCGAGCACGAGCCGCACACCGTCCGCAGGGCGCGCTGGCTGCTCCAGCCCAAGGACTACCTCGGCCTGGTGCTCACCGGCTCGCCGCTGTCGGACCCCTGGTCGAGCAAGGGACTGTGCCACGTGCTGACCTCGGCACCCGCCGCGGCCGTCGTCGAGGCGGCCGGCTGGCCGGTGTCCGCCGTGCCGCCGCTGGCGCCGGGCTGGACGGCCAGGGGCACGCTCACCGCGGCGGGCGCGAAGGCGCTCGGGCTCCGGGCGGCGCCGGTGCCGGTCAGTGTGGGCTGTTCCGACGCCATGTCCGGCATGCTGGCGCTCGGGGCCCTGACCGCGCCGACGTCGTTCGTGCTGACCGGCACCTCCTCGATGAGCGGGACGAGCGTGCGCGCGGGCCCCGAACAGGCGCACCCCTTGTACGTCATCCCGCCCGCCTGCTCGCCGATGACCGTGGTCTACGGGCCGACCCAGTCCAGCGGCGCCTCGGTCGAGTGGGCCGGGCGGATGCTCGGCCGCACCCCGGACGAGATCGTCGATCTCGCCGCGACGGCGCGCGCCGGCCCCCGTCCGGCGTTCGTGCCGTACCTGTCGGGGGAGCGGGCGCCGATCTGGCGCGACGACGTGCGGGCCGTGCTCGCCGGGCTCGGCGCGGACGACGGCCCGGCCGAGTTCGCCGCGGCCGTGCTCGCCGGCGTCTCCCTCGCCGACCGCCACGTGCTGGAGACCGCCGCCGGGCTGATCGGCGCCGGGGAAGGCCTGGGGGGCGTGGTGCGCCTCGGCGGCCACGCCGGACGCGATCGCCGCTGGTGGGAGATACGCGGCCGGACGCTCGGCGTGGACCTGGAGGCCGTGGACGACGCGGATCCGCCCTCGCGCGGCGCGGCGATGCTGGCGATGGCCGCGAGCGGGGCCGCCCTCACGACGGCGGTGGAGCGGCTCGCCGCGCCCGTGCACCGGGTGGCGGCGACGGCGGAGTCCCGGCGGGAGGCGGCGCACGCGTACGCCGTCTACCTGCGCTGGGCCGCCAAAGTTCTGGACTTGATGGCTGAAACAGGGGCAAGTCAGGCAACATTGCCGTAACGCACAGGACTCGGACTATTGACATGCGACAGGCCACCCCCGACCCTGATGGAACCCGCTGATTGTCAACAATCAGCAAGTTCCCGGTCGGTCTCGGACCGTTCCCAGGAGGTACTTAATGGACGACACCCCCAGGTCGGAGACTGTTCAGATATCACCGGACGCGGGACGGCGCGGTTTCCTCAAAGGGCTCGGTCTCCTCGGCGTCGCCGCCGCGGGTGCGCCGCTGCTCGCCGCGTGCGGCGGCTCGTCGTCGCCGTCCGCCAAGACCAGTGGAGGCAAGACACCACTCAAGATCGTCTCCTGGATGGGGTTCGAGCCCGGTCGCAAGGAGGCGTGGAAGGCGGTCTGCGACGCCTTCAACGCGCAGAGCAAGACCATCGAGGTCAGCATGACCGGCTGGCCGTTCGCCCAGTACTCCAACAACGTCCTCACCCAGATCCAGTCCGGCGCGCTGGCGGGTGACCTGATCACTGCCCCGCCGGACCTCGCCGCGCGGCTGCTCTCGCTCGGCCAGTTCCTGCCGGCGACCGAGGCCATCAGCGCCGCCAAGGTCACCCCCGACGCCAAGCTGCACGCGTTCATGCAGAAGGACGGCGCGCTGTACGGCGTCAGCACGGTGACCGTCGGCTTCGGCCTGCTCTACAACGAGGCGATGCTCACCGAGGCGGGCCTGCAGCCGGCGACGACCCCCGAGGAGTGGATCGAGCAGGGCAAGAAGCTGACCCACCGCCCCGACAAGTTCGGCATCATCCAGGCGAACACCCTCGCCGAAGAGGGCAGCTTCTGGTTCAACCTGCAGAACACCGTCAACGCCTACGACGGCGTCTGGGCCCAGGGCCGCCAACCGCTCGTCACGAGCGAGCCGGTGGTGAAGTCCCTTGAGCTCTTCAAGTCCATCTACGACACCAGCGTGCCCAAGGGCCTCAACGACGCGCAGATGATGAGCCTCATGGGCGACGGCCGCGCCGCCATGGGCGTCGTCGTCTCCGCCACCGTGAACGTCCTCAAGTCGAACAGCCCCAAGATCTACGGCCAGCTGCGCAGCGCCGCGTCGCCGTGGCAGGGCAAGCGGGGCACCTCCCGGGTGCACCCGATCGGGATCTTCAAGGGCACCGAGCACAAGGCGGAGGCCACCGAGTTCCTCACCTGGCTGCTCAAACCGGAGAACATGGCGCTGCTCACGATGAAGTCGCTCGACGCGATCCCGCCCTACCCGGAGCTCGACAGCGTTCCGGAGTTCGCCACCTACCTCAAGGATCTGCCGTGGCTGAGCGGGTACCAGGACGTCAACCCGGTGACCCCGATGGACCTCATGGGCGACTTCATCACGGCCAACGATGAGTTCGGCAACATCGTCCTGAAGAACTTCCAGGAGTCGCTCACCAAGGGCGTACCGGTCGCCGAGAGCATGGGCAAGGCGCAGGCCCAGCTGGAAGCCCTGGCGTCCCGGCTCAAATGACGACCTCGACAGCGCCGACAGGCGCCGATGTGGCGGAGGCCGGCCCCGCGGGCCCGGCCTCCGCGCCGCGCCGCGCACGCAGGCGCGGCAGCAGGACACACGTCCTCGCGTACATGCTCGCCGGGCCGATCCTCCTCTACGAGGCAGTGTTCGTGCTCTACCCGATCTTCCAGAGCGTGCGGCTGAGCCTGACCGACACCTCGCTCGGGGCCACCGACTCGTCCTTCGTCGGGCTGCGCAACTACGACCGCCTGTTCCACGACCCCGACTTCTACGGCAGCCTGTGGAACACGCTGACGTACGCGCTCCTGGTCGTCGTGATCGCGGTGGGGTCCGGGCTGGCGACGGCGCTGCTGGTGAACCGCCGGATGCGCGGGCGCAGCCTGATCCGCGGCGTGATGATGACGCCGTGGGCGTTCCCCGAGATCGCCACGGTCCTGATCTTCATCTGGATCATGAACCCGACGTTCGGCGTGATCAACCTCGTCTCCGACCACATCCCCGGGCTCGACGCGTCAGGAGGGTGGCTGACCTCCAGCCCGCTGGCCCTGGTGTCGATCGTGCTCATCTCGACGTGGAAGACGTTCCCCTTCTACAGCATCGTCATCCTCGCCTCGCTGCAGACCGTGCCCGAATCGCTGGAGGAGGCCGCCCGGGTGGACGGCGCCAACGTGTGGCAGCGGTTCCGGCACGTGACGCTCCCCTCGATCCGGCCGACCCTCATCCTGCTCTCGCTGCTCGCGTTCATCTTCGCGTTCCGGCAGTTCAGCCTCATCTGGCTGACCACCGGCGGCGGCCCGGGGCGGGACACCGAGACGCTGGTCCTCGGGATCTACAACAGCGCCTTCAAGTTCTACGACTATTCGTACGGCACCACCATCGGCGTCGCGAGCCTCGTGGTCACGCTCCTGGTGACCGTCGTGATCGTGGGCATCCAGCGCCGGTACGGGGAGGACTCAGACTGATGGCCACGACGACCCCCGTACCGGCCCCGGTCGCGCCGAGGACGGACTCCTCCTGGCAGCGCGTGCGGCGGCTGCGCGTCGCGGGACGGTACCTGTTCATCGGCACGGTGTGCCTGATCGTGCTGTTCCCGATCTACTGGATGGTGCTGACCGCGATCCAGCCGACGGCGAACACGCTGCACTACCCGCCGAGCCTGTGGCCGAGCACGCTGGACCTGTCCGGGTTCGCGAAGGTCTTCCAGGACCTGCCGATCGGCGGCTGGCTGGTCAACTCGACGCTGCTGGCGACCGCGGCGACGATCGTCACCACCTTCCTCGCGACCATCGGCGCGTACGCGCTGGCGACGCTGCGCTGGCACGGCCGCATGCTGTTCGGGCTGCTGCTCATGACCACGCAGATGATGCCGGAAGCGATCGTCATCATCCCCATCTACCAGCTGTACAGCCGGGCCGACATCGTGAACAACCTGTTCGCGCTGGCCCTGCTGCACGCGGCGTTCGTGCTGCCCATCGGCGTGTGGATCCTGCGCTCGGCGATGGCCGGCGTGCCCCGCGAGATCCGCGAGGCGGCGCTCATCGACGGGTGCAGCCACCTCGGCGTGCTGCGCCGCATCATGGTGCCGCTCACCTCGCCGGCCATTGTCGCCGTCGCGGTGGTGGCCTTCTTCGCCAGCTGGGGCGAGTACCTCTTCGCCACCACCATGATCACGAGTCCGGAGCAGTACCCGGCCGCGGTCGGCCTGGCCACCCTGATCGGCCAGCTCGACACACAGGTCGACGTGCTGCTCGCCGGCGGCCTGGTCTACGCCATCCCGCCGGTCGTGCTCTACATGCTGATCCAGCGCTACATCATCTCCGGCCTCACCGCGGGTGGGGTCAAGGGCTGACCGACCGCCCGCACCCCCCGACGAAGGAGTAACTGTGACAGGCCAGGAACCCGTGCTCACCGCACCCCCGCCCGGGGAGTCCCTGTGGCCCGGCATCCGGGACGCGGCGGTGCCGGAGGGCAGCGTCGGCATCTGGTGGCTCTACCAGGCCGGTTTCGTCATCAAGAGTCCCGGCGGGACGATGATCGCCATCGACCCCTACCTGTCGGAGTCGGTGGTGGCGTCGTACGGCATCTCCCGCGGCGTCCCCGCGCCGCTCACGGCGGAGGAGTCCGAGTTCGACGCGGTGCTCGCCACCCACCCGCACGACGACCACCTCGATCCCGACTGCGTCACGGCGTTCGCGGCGCACCCCGGGACCGCGTTCGTCGGCCCGCCGTCCGCCGCGAAGATCGCCCGTGGCGGCGGCTTCCCGCACGACAGGACGCACGGGCTGCGGCGCGGCGACATCGTGGAGATCGGCGACGTGACCATCGAGGCGGTCACGGCCAGGCACATGTTCGAGCAGGAGCCCACACCGGACGCCGTCGGTTACATCGTGACCGCCGGCGGGTGGCGGATCTACCACTCCGGCGACACCGAGTACGACGCGCGGATCGTCGACGACACCGAGGACCGGGTCGACATCTCGCTCATCTGCATGAACGGCACCGCCGGCAACATGGACGTCGACGAGGCCGCGATGCTCGCCTGGCGGCAGCGCCCCCGGCTCGCGGTGCCGATGCACTTCGGGTTGTGGCACGACGAGGACTACGGGCCGGGCGCGACCCTGGACCCGGAGCGGTTCGTCGAGATCTACCACCGGCTGGCTCCCGGTGCCGACGTGGTCGTCCCGCGTATCGGCGAACCCATCCTCTTCCCCCGTGGCCAGTGACCGAGGGCGTTTCACCGCGTACCTGGCCACGGCCGCGCTCGGCCGCACCGGCGTCGAGGCGGTGACCCCAGCGCTGCTGCTCGCGGCGCTCACCCTTGGCCGTCCGCCCCTGGACGGCGTGATGCTCGTGGCGGGGGCCACCGCCTCGGCGGCCCTCGGCGGGCCGTTCGCGGGGGCCGTCCTCGACCAGGTGCGGCGACCGGCGCTGGCGTACGCGGGGGTGCTCTGCCTGACGTGCTGCGGCCTCGCCGTCCTCGGCCACCTGCTGGCGTGGGCGCCGCTGGTGCCGCTCATGGCGGTCGCGGCCCTCATCGGCATCGGGCACCCCATGCTCAGCGGCGCGCTCACCGCGCAGCTCGCCCGCATCCTCCCCCCGGAGCGCCTGCCGCGTGCGCTCTCCCTCGACGTGGCCGTGTTCAGCGTCGCGGGCATGGCGGGGCCCGCGCTCGCCGGCCTCGGCGTCGCCTTCACCGCGGAGGGGCAGCTGCTCCTCGCCGGCGCGCCGTTCGCCCTCGCGCTGCTGCCCCTCGGCGGCATCCGGCTGCCGCGGCGGCCCAAGGGAAGCGTCGCCGGGTGGCCCGCGATCGGCTCCGGCCTGCGCGCCATGGTCGCGGACGGCGTGCTGCGCGAGGTGACGCTGGTGACGTCGTTCACCGCGGTGGCCCAGGCCGGGGTCATCGTCGCGGCGCCGCTGATCTCCGCAGGGCTCACCGGCGGGCTCGGCTGGGTGGGCGTGCTGCTGACGACGCTCGCCGCGGGCAACCTGCTGGTGTCGGTCGTGTGCGCGCGCTGGCCGCTGCGGGGACGGCCGGAGGTCGTGGTGCGCGTGTCGGCGGTGGCCTACGCCGTGCTGCTGTGCCTGCTCGCCCTCGTGTCCGGCCCGCCGCTGACGCTGGCGGTGACGTTCCTCGCGGGCGCGGTCACCGCGCCGCTGTTCATGGGACTGTTCCGCACCCGGTTCGAACGGTCGCCGCCGCGGGTGCAGTCCGGGGTGTTCGGCACCGGCGCCGGTCTGCGCAGCTTCTCCTTCGCCTGCGGGGCCGCGGCGCTGGGGGTGGTCGCGCAGTACGGCGTGCGCTGGTGCCTGCTCGCGGCCGGGACGGCACAGCTGATCGGCCTGGCGTTAGGCATCCTGGCCCGTGCCCCGTGGCGGCCCGCCCCCGGCGATCCCGGCCCTCCTCGCGTGGTCCCCGAAGGAAAGGTGCCCGTCTCCGGCCCCGCCGGGTGCGGGTGACGGAGTCGCGGGCGGAACCGCGGGGGACACCCCGGTGTGATCTTTGTTAACAATAAATCATCTACAAGAAACATTGGAGGACCGAGCGTGACAATGAAGATCTCGGTGGCGCAGGGAGCGATCGCCGTACTCGACCAGTTCGCGGTCCGGTTGCGGGGCGAGGCCGACTTCGTCACCGGGCCCGTCGACACCCCGGCGCAGGTCGCGGAGCTGACGGCCGGGGCGGACGCGCTGGTGGTCACCCTGCACCGGCTCGACGAGCCGCACTTCGCCGCGATGGCGGACTCGGTGCGGGTCATCGGCCGGGCCGGGGTCGGCCTGGACACGATCGACCTCGACGCCGCCGCCCGGCACGGCGTGGCCGTCGTGCACCAGCCGGCCTACGCGACCGGCGAGGTGGCCACCCACGCGATGGCGATGCTGCTGTCGCTGCAGCGCAGGCTGAGCCAGTCGGACGCCCTCGTGCGGCGGGACGGTTGGGGCGGCGCCGCCGACATCGGCCCCATCTTCTCGCTGGACGACGCCGCCGTCGCGGTGCTCGGCTGCGGCAGGATCGGCCGCGCCGTCGTGGACCGGCTGGTGCCGTTCGTCCGCGAGGTCCGGGTCTTCGATCCGCTGGTGACCGAGCCGGTGCCCGGCGCCCGCATGGTGGCGGACCTCGGCGAGCTGCTCGACGACGCCGAGGCGCTCTCCCTGCACGTCCCGCTCACCCCGGAGACCCGGCACGTGATCGGCCGGCGGGAGATCCGGCGGATGCGTCCCGGGGCACTGATCGTCAACGTGTCGCGCGGCGGCCTCGTCGACGAGGAGGAGCTGGCGCTCGCCCTCGCCGACGGCCACCTCGCCGGCGCCGGGCTGGACGTGTTCGAGACCGAGCCGCTGCCCGGCTCGTCCCCGTTGCGTACCGCGCCCAACCTGCTGTTCTCCCCGCACAACGCGTGGAACTCCGGCACCGCCGCGCGACGGCTGGCCGAGTGGACCATCGCCGACGTCATCTCCTACGCGACCCGCCGGGAGGCGGCCCACGGGCGGATGGCCGTCGAGCCCGCCGTGCCGAGGCTCACGGTCGTCCCCGACTGATCCGTACCGGGCCCGCAGACAGGGGCCGATCACCACACCACTGCACAGGAAAGAGGTGCCCAATGGCCGGTGGCAACGACGTTTTCGACCTGACGGGAAGGGTCGCCCTGGTGACCGGCGGCGCCGGGGGCATCGCCCGCGCGGTCGCCGAGGTCCTCGGCGCGCGTGGCGCGGCGATCGCGCTGGTGGACGTGCGCGAGGCCGAACTCGGCGAGGCCGTCGCGGACCTCACCGCGCGGGGCGTGCGCGCCTTCGGCACGGTCGCCGACATCACCGACGAGGACGCCGTCGAGAACCTGGTGGAACAGGCGGCCGCGCGGCGCGGCACGGTCGACCTGCTGGTCAACAACGCGGCGATCGGCGTGCACACCGCGCCGGAGGAACTGGCGGCGGACGACTGGCGCAGAGTGCTCGACGTCGACCTCACCGGCGGTTTCCTCGTCGCCCGCGCGGTCGCCCGACGGCTGATCGCGGCGGGGAAGGGCGGGGCCGTCGTCAACCTCAGCTCGATCGCCGGCAGCTCGGCGCTCGGACGGGGCAACTTCGCCTACAGCGTCGCCAAGGGCGGGGTGAACCAGCTCACCCGGGAGCTGGCCGTCGAGTGGGCGTCCCTCGGCATCCGGGTGAACGCGATCCAGCCCTGCCAGGTCAACACCGCGCTCTTCCGCACCCTCGTCGAGACGCCGGGGTCCGAGGGCGGCGAACTGCTCGCCCGCATGCTGCGCGGCATCCCGCTCGGGCGGCTCGCCGAGCCCGCCGACATCGCCAACGCGGTGCTGTTCCTTCTCTCCGACGCCGCGGCCATGGTGACCGGCGCGATCCTCCCGGTGGACGGCGGCAACCTCAGTCTGAACGCGGGAGGCAGCCTGAGGGGCGTTTCATAAGGGTCTTGTATAGTTGTTTGTCAACAATCTGAAATCAACAGGAGACCCTCATGGCCCAGCCCCTCGCCGTGCTCGGCCCCGCGCGACGGCGCCTTCTCACCGACGAGGTCACCGACGACGTGCGCCGGGCCATCGTCTCCGGCGAGCTCAAAGCGGGCGAGCGGCTGCGCGAGGACGAGCTGGCGAGCCGCAAGAAGGTCAGCCGCGGCCCCGTGCGCGAGGCGCTGCTCCGGCTGGAGCAGGAGGGCCTCGTCGTCATCGAGCGCCACCGGGGCGCGCGTGTGCTCACCCTCTCCCGTGAGGACCACGAACACATCTACAGCACCCGCCGCGCGCTCGAACAGGTCGCCATCGAGTACGCCTGCCGCAACGCCACCGAAGAGGACTTCGAGCGGATGGAGGACGTCCTGCAGGACTTCCTCCGGACGAGCCCGTCCGCGCGCACCCCGGCCGCCGCCGCCGACTGGGACATCCGGTTCCACGACGCCATCTACCTCGCCGCGCACAACGCCCCGCTGTACCGCGCCTGGGAGGGCCTGCGGTCGCAGATCCACTGGGTCCTGATGATCCGCATGACCCTGCGCCCCGACTACAACGTCGACTGGGAGACCGATCACCACCACCTGCTCGACCTGCTGCGCCGCCGCAGGAAGGGCGACGCCCAGAAGATGATCCGCGCCCACGTCCAGGGCGGCTACGAACGCCTGGTCGCCGCCCTCGGCGAGACCGGCGATCCCTCATCGGTCACCCCGATGCCGGCGCCCCTTCGCCAGGACGCCGTCGCGGGCGAGCCTGTCTGAGACGGGGCGTCAGCGGGCGAGCAGGCCGCCGTCGATGACCAGTTCCGTGCCGGTGACGAAGTCCGCGTCGTCCGAGGCCAGGTAGAGCGCGGCCTCGGCGATCTCGGCGGGGACTCCCAGCCTGCCCACCGGCTGCCGCGCGATGAGCCTCTCGCGGGCCTCGGCCGGGTCGCCGGCCTCGTCGAGCAGGCGCCCGACCCACGGTGAGTCCACGGTGCCGGGGACCAGGCAGTTGCAGCGCACACCGGTTCCGGCGTACTGCACGGCGACCTGCTTGGTGAACGCGATCACCGCGCCCTTGCTCGCGCCGTACGCCGCGCGGTCGATCAGCCCCACGGAACCGGCCGCCGAGGCGGTGTTCACGATCGCGCCCTTGCCCTGGCGGAGCATGGCGGGCAGGGCGTACTTCGTGCCGAGGAAGACGCCGCGGACGTTCACCGCGAAGACGTGGTCCCACTCCTCGGCGGTGCAGTCGATCGGGTTCTTGGTCGAACCGATGCCCGCGTTGTTGCACAGCACGTCCAGCCGGCCGGTGTCGGCCAGCACCCGCTCGACCGTCTCCCGGATCTGCCGCTCCTCGGTGACGTCGAGACTCAGGGCGACGGTCCCGCCGGGACAGCCGCCGGGGGTGATGTCCGCCGCGTAGACCACTGCTCCCTCGTCGCGGAACCGGGAGGCCATGTGGAATCCGATGCCGGATCCGGCACCGGTGACGAGTACGGTGCGTCCTTCGAATCGGCCCACGCTGATCTCCTTGAGGCGCGAATACCGCAGAGACTTCGGATATCGGACGTCTGATGTCTGCGTACGCTATAGACCGCCGGTGAGCGCGGTCAAGCCCCCTCGGCCGGCGCCGTGGCGGGGTTCAGCCAGGCGTGGGTGCCCGCGAAGTGCTCCCGCATCGCGAGCTCGGCGCCCATGGGGTCGCGGAAGCGCAGCCGTTCCAGGATCAGCCGGTGGTGGTGGGCGTCCTGCGCGGGGGAGGACCTGCGCCCGCCCGGAAGCTCGGGGCGCACCACCTCCAGCACCTCCCAGAACGCGCGGAGCAGCTGGATGACCAGGCGGTTTCCCAGCGGGGCGTAGAGCTCCTCGTGGAAGCGGCGGTCCTCCGGGACGATCGGCTCGCCCTGCCGGCCGAGCTCCTCCATCCGCTCGACGATCTGCTCCAGGCGCGCGATGCCGTCCTCGTCGATCGTGGTGGCGACCCGCCTGACCAGCGCGCACTCCAGGATGTCGCGGACGTCGACCAGCTCGGCGGCCGCGGTGACGTCCTGCCGCTGGCTGAGCAGGCCGTGGAAGACCAGGCCGTGGACCAGCGCGTCCAGGGACATGCTGCCGACGAACATGCCGTGGCCGTGCCGGACCTCGACGATCTCCAGGGCCTCCAGGGTCTTGAGCGCCTCCCGCAGCGAGGCGCGGGAGACGTCCAGCTCCTGCATGAGGTCGTTCTCCGTCGGCAGCGCCTCGCCGGGGCGCAGGCCGCGGTCGAAGATGAGCTGCTTGACGCGCTCCTGGATGAGCCGTTGCTGCCGCGTGCCGGTGCGAGGCCTTGGCTCCACCATCTTGACCTGCTCTCCTGGGATCCCTACGGTAGACATCAGACGTCCGATATCTTATGTCTAGTTCCCTCGCGTGGTCAGTGTGACCCGCATTTCCGCCGCGGCCGGTAGCCCGCCCTCCGACACACCCCGCCGATCCAGACCCCCGTCACGGAGGTTCATCCATGTCGCCGCCATGCTGTCCCGTTCCGGATGGTGTCCTCGACCTCGCCGGTGAGCCGGCCCGGCAGGGCCGCCGGTCCCGTCCCGCCGCCACGCACTCCGGCACCGCCGCGGTCCGGGACGGCACCATCCTAGGGAGCGCACGGTGACCGAGATCTACATACCGGTCCTCGGTATGGCCCCCGACGAGGTCCTCCTGGTGAGCTGGCTGAAGAACCCGGGCGACGAGGTCGCCGCCGGCGAGCCGGTAGCCCTGGTCGAGACGGCGAAGGCCGAACTGGAGGTCGAGAGCCCCGACACAGGCATCCTCGGCCCCCACCTCTACCCGGCCTCCACCCACATCCAGCCCGGCACCACGATCAGCCACGTCTTCGCCCCCGGCGCCCCCGCCCCGGAGTCCACCGCCTCCGGCCCCCCGGCCGAGTCCCCTGCCACGGCAGAACCCGCCGCCGCCGAGACAGGCCCGACCGCCGCAGGACCGGCCACTCCCGGCACACCGTCCGGCGCGGCACCGTCCGGCGCGGCGGTGAACGGCCCGGCGGTGAACGGCGACGCCACCGGCCGCCGCCCGCACGAACTGAGCCCCCGGCGCCGCCGTCTCGCCTGGGAGGCCGCCGCGTCCGGCCAGGCCACCACAGCACCCGCCGCGACGCCTCCCGCCCCCGCACCCGCTACGGCTTCCACCCGCGCCGACTTGCCCGCATCGGTTTCACCCCCCACCGGGTTGCCCGCGTCCGCCGCGGCCTCGGCCGGGCCGTCGGCGTCCGCTGGGGCTTTCACCCGTGCCGACTTGCCCGCATCCATTTCACCCCCCACGGGGCCGCTCGCCCCCGCGTCCGCCACGGCTTCTGCCGGGTCGCCCGCCCCCGCGTCCGCTGCGGCTTACCCCCGTGCCGACTTGCCCGCGTCCAGTTCAACCCCCACAGGGTTGCCCGCTCCCGCCCCCGCCCCCGCGTCCGCGTCCGCTGCGGTTTCCACCCGTGCCGACTTGCCCGCGTCTGGTTCACCCCTCACGGGGTTGCCCGCTCCCACCCCCGCGTCGGCTGCGGCTTCTGCCGGGTCGGTTGTGCGTGGAGGCGGTGTGGTTTCCGCTGGGCGAGAGGTGCCTGTGGCTGAGGCGTATGTCGTGCCGGAGGGGATGGATCGGCACAGGGCCGCGATCGCGAAGTCGGTGTCGTTGTCGTGGCAGAGCATTCCGCACTTCACGGTGTCCCGGGAGATCGGGATGGAGGCGGCGCTGGAGACGCTCGCCGGGTGGAAGGTGGTGTTGTCGCGGCTGACGCTCACGGACTTCCTGTTGCGGGCCTTCGCGCTGGCGCTGGTCGAGCGGGAGGGGAGCATCGATGTGGCGATCGGGCTCGCGGTGGCGACGCCGCGCGGTGTCGTGATCCCGGTGCTGCCGTCGGTGCCCCGGCAGGACCTGCCCGCGCTGTCCGCGGCACGGCAGGCGGCGGCCGGTCGCGCCAGGGACGGCCGGATGACGGCGCAGGACGGGCAGACGCCTGCGGGGACGTTGTCCAACCTCGGCAGCCACGGTGTGGACAGTTTCACCGGCGTCGTCCCTTACGGGCAGAGCGTCCTGCTGACCGTCGGGCGTGCGGCGCAGCGGCCCGTCGTGCGTGACGGGCGGCTGGCGGTCGGCACGACGATGCACGCCACGCTCAACGCCGACCACAGGTACTGGGACGGACATCACGCGGCCGAGGTGCTCGAACGGCTCGCCGCGATCCTCGCCACACCCACGCTACTGGCCGGATCCGGTGCCGTTCCCGGCCCAGAAGGAAGGCAATCATGACCATCGCCGCGTCCGGCGCCGATCTCGCCGGAACACCCCAGGCGGAACTGCTCGACTGGCTCTCCGACATGCTGCTCATCCGCCGCTTCGAGGAGGTCGCCGACGAGCTGACCCTGCGCGGCAAGGTGCCGGGCGGCATGCACCCCGCGATCGGCCAGGAGGCCGTGGCCGTCGGCGCGGTCCGCGCCCTGCGGCCGGACGACGTCGTGTCCGGCACGCACCGCTCCCATCACCACGCCCTCGCCAAGGGCCTCCCCGCCCGGAACGTGCTGGCCGAGCTGTACGGCAAGGCCACCGGCGTGGTGGGCGGCCGCGGCGGCTCGATGCACCTGGCCGACTTCGAGCGCGGCATGTGGGGCAGCAACGGCATCGTCGGCGCCGGGCTCGGCATCGCCATGGGCGCGGCCCTCGGCCAGGTCGTCAACGGCAGCGACCGTGTCGCGCTCGGCTTCTTCGGCGACGGGGGAGCCAACACCGGCCGGGTGTGGGAGTTCGTGAACCTCGCCGCGGTCTGGCGGCTGCCGCTCATCGCGGTCTGCGAGAACAACGTGTACGCCGTGGAGACCATGTCCAGCCAGGTGACCGGCGGCGAATCGGTCGCCGCGAGGGCCGCCGGGTTCGGCCTGCCGTCCCACCAGGTGGACGGGCAGGACGTGATCGCCGTCTATCAGGCCGTGCACGAGGCCGCCGAGCGCGGCAGGTCCGGCGGCGGCCCCACCTTCCTGGAGCTGCTCACCTACCGCTACAAGGGTCACAACAGCGGCGAGGTGATCAGGTACCGCACCGAGGACGAGGTCGCCGGATGGCGCACCTCGAAGGACCCCATCGAGCAGTTCTGCGCCCGGCTGAGCGAGCAGGGTCTGCTCGACCCGGACGAGCTCGACCGTCGTACATCCGCCGCGCGCGAGCAGGTCGAGGACGCCGTGCGCTTCGCCGAGGAGTCACCATGGCCGGACCCCTCCACCGCCGCCGAGAACGTCTCCGCCTGGAACAGGAGCGCGCGATGAGCGCCGACATCAGCTACTCCGTCGCGTTCCAGCAGGGCGTGCGCGAGGAGATGGACCGGGACAAGTCCGTCTTCGTGCTCGGCACCGACATCTTCGACAGAGGCGGCCACTTCGCTCAGGTGAAGGGGCTCGGCGACCTGTTCGGCCGCACCCGGGTCCGGGACGCGCCGATCTCCGAGGCGGCCATGGTGGCGGCCGGCGTGGGAGCGGCGCTCGCCGGCACCCGCCCGCTGGTCGACCTCAACTTCATGGACTTCGCCTACGGAGCCATGGACGAGATCGCCAACCAGGCCGCCAAGCTCCGCTACATGTGGGGCGCGCCGGTCCCGCTGGTCATCCGCGCCACCTCCGGCGTGGCGCAGGGCGGCGCGCAGCACAACAACAGCCTGGAGCCCTGGCTGGCCGGGCTGCCCGGGTTGAGCGTGGTGTCGCCGTACCGGCCGTACGACGTCAAGGGCCTGATCAAGTCCGCGCTGCGCGGCAGCGACCCGGTGATCTTCATGATGCACAAGAAGCTCACCGGGGCCCGCGGGCCGGTCGGCGGCGACGAGGACCTCGTGGAGATCGGCCGCGCCCACGTCGCCCGGCCGGGCACCGACGTCACCGTGGTCACCTACAGCTACGGCGTGCGTCTCGCCCTCGGCGCCGCCGAGGCGCTCGCGGGGGACGGCGTCTCCGCCGAGGTCATCGACCTGCGCACCCTCTACCCGCTGGACACCGCGACGATCATCGAGTCGGTCCGGCGCACCGGCCGGGTCGTCGTGCTGGACGAGGCCCCCCGGTACGGCGGCATGGCCGCCGAGATCGTCACCAGCGTCACCGAATCCGCGTTCTGGTACCTGGACCAGCCGGTCCACCGGGTCACCGGCGCGCACACCCCCATCCCGCACAGTCCCGCCCTGCTCGACGCGATCCTGCCCACCGAGGGCGACGTGGTCCGCGCGGTGCGGCAGGTGCTGGCCGACGGCCCCCAGGAGGCCCGATGAAACTCGTCAGTTTCCGCACCGAGCAGGGTGACCGGTACGGCGTGGTCGCGCAGGACGGCACGGTCGCCGACCCGCGCCACGCCGATCCCTCGCTGCCCGCGGCCCTTAACGACCTGCTCGCCGACCGCGACGCCCTCCGCCGCGCCGCCGGCGCGGCGGACGCCGGCGCGCGGGTGGGCAAGCTCGCCGACCTGGAGCTGCTGCCCGCCGTCCCGCACCCCAGCAAGATCATCTGCATCGGGGTCAACTACGCGGACCACGCGGCGGAGACCAACAGCGACCTGCCGCCCTATCCCACGGTGTTCGGGAAGTTCACCAACGCGCTCAGCGCCCACGGCCGCCCGATCGTGCTCCCGGCCGAGTCCGCCGAGATCGACTACGAGGCGGAGCTCGCCGTGGTGATCGGCGCGACGGCCCGGCACGTGTCCGAGGCCGACGCCCTGACGCACGTCGCCGGCTACGCCCCGTTCAACGACGTGAGCGCGCGGGACTGGCAGTCGCGCACCTCGCAGTGGGACCTCGGCAAGAGCTTCGACGGCTTCGGCCCGGTGGGCCCGTACATCACCACCGCCGACGAGATCGACGACCCGCAGGACCTCACGGTGCGGCTGACCATCGACGGCGAGGTGCTCCAGGAGGCGAGCACCGGCGACATGGTCTTCCCGGTCCGCCGGCTGGTGTCGTACCTGAGCAGCGTCATCACGCTGTACCCGGGTGACATCATCGCCACCGGCACCCCGTCCGGCGTCGGCATGGCCCGCGACCCGCGGCGCTGGCTGCGCCCGGGTGACCTCGTCCGGGTCGAGATCAGCGGCCTCGGCGCGCTGGAGAACCCCGTGGTGGACGGCGGGACGGCGTGAGTCTCGGCACAGGTGACCTGACCGGCGGCGGGGACCCGTTCCGGCTGGACGGCCGGGTGCTGGTGGTGACCGGCTCCGCGCAGGGCATCGGCCGGGCCGTCGCCACCCGCGCCGCCGAGCGCGGCGCCACCGTGGCCGGCCTCGACCGGGACGCCGGACCCGGGCGGCGGGCCGCGGACGAGCTCACCGCCACGGGCGCCGACGCGGCCTTCTTCCACTGCGACATGGCCGAGCCGGACCAGATCAGGGCCGCGTTCGACCAGATCGAGGCCCGGTACGGGCGGGTCGACGTCCTGGTGAACAACGCGGCGGCCGGCAGCCACACCCCGCCGGCGGAGCTGACGCTCGGCGAGTGGCACCACGTGGTGAACGTCAACGTCACCGGCTACCTGCTCGCCGCGCAGGCCGCCGGCGCGCTGATGATCGCCGGAGGGCGGGGCGGCGCGATCGTGAACATGAGCTCGATCGGAGGGTCCAGCGCGCTCGGCCGCGGCAACTTCGCCTACAGCATCACCAAGGGCGCGGTGAACCAGCTCACCAAGGAACTCGCCATCGAGTGGGCGCCGTACGGCATCCGGGTGAACGCGATCCAGCCGTGCCAGGTGCGCACCGAGGGCATCGGCTCGCTGCTGGCGGACCGGCGCTTCGACGACGGGCGGGTGTCGGACCGGTTCGTGGCGGGCATCCCGCTCGGGCGGCTCGCCGAACCGGCCGAGATCGCCGCGGTCGCGGTGTTCCTCGGCAGCGACGCGGCGGGCTTCGTCACCGGCGTCACCCTCCCGGTGGACGGCGGCAACCTGGCGCTCAACGCGGGCGGCACGATCGGCGCCCGCGTCGCGGACGGCGTGCCCCGATGACCGGCCAGGACGCGACCCCGGGGGCACGAGCCCCCGGGGGACCCCCGGACGGGACGCCGGTGCTGCCCGCCGACCGCCTGACCGGGATCGCGACGGCCGTCATGGAGGGCCTCGGCACCCCCGGCGACCTCGCCCTTCAGGTCGCGGAATCGCTGGTCGCGGCGAACCTCGCCGGCCACGACTCGCACGGCGTGATCAGGCTGCCCTGGTACGCCGAGTTCGTGGACCGCGGCCTCGCCGTGCCCGCCGCCCGCCCCGAGGTGGTCGCCAGCGAGGGCGCGACCGCGGTGGTCGACGGTCGCGGCGGCTGGGGGCAACCGGCCGCGCTGTTCGCCGTGGAGCGGGTCGCGGAACTCGCGGGCCGCTTCGGCGCCGGCGTGGTCACCGTCAGGAACTGCAACCACGTCGGCCGCATCGGTGAGTACGTCGAGCGGCTCGCCGAGCGCGGCCTGGCCGGCGTCATGTGGTGCAACGCCGACCCGGCCGTGGCGCCGTACGGCGGGGCGCGGCGCATGCTGGGCACTAACCCGTTCGCCGCGGGCATCCCGTCCGGTGACCGGCCGCCCGTCATCGTCGACTTCGCCACCGCCGCCGTCGCCGAGGGCAAGCTCCGCGTCGTCCGCTCCGCGGGCGGCACCGTCGCGCCCGGCCTGATCCAGGACGCCGCGGGCAACCCGTCGACCGACCCGGAGGACTACTACGCGGGCGGCTCGCTGCTGCCGTTCGGCGGCCACAAGGGCTACGGCCTGTCGGTCCTGGTGGAACTGCTCGGCGGCGCCCTGTCCGGCAACCACCCGTCGTGCCTGCCCGGATACGTGTGGGGCAACGGCGTCGTGCTGATCGCCCTGCGCCCCGCCGCCTTCGTCCCGCAGGACGCCTACCTGGGCGACGTGCGCGACGCGGCCGACGCCCTGCGGAGCTCCCCGCCGTCCCCCGGTGCCGACGCCGTGCGCCTCCCCGGCGATCCGGAACGCGCCACCCGGGAGCACCGCGAGAAGGCCGGCATCCCCGTACCCGCCGGGGTCTGGCAGGACCTTCTCGCGCTTGGCACCCGCCTCGGTGTCGCGTTGACCTAGTTCACGGTCACGGCCGGCGACACCGGCGGCGGGCTCGCGGGGGTGCGGGTACGGCGGACGAGCAGGACGGCGAAGGCCACCAGCCAGACGCTCCACAGGACGTATCCGGCGAAGTTCGCCATGTCGATCGCGGGAAGGTCCAGCGGCGACAGGACACCGGCCAGGATGAGCAGCGCGGACACGGCGCCTAGCGCGGTGAACCAGCGGCCGGCGATCACCCGTCCGAGGGCGGCGAGGACCAGCAGGGTCCACGCGGACGTGAGGAGGTAGCCGAGGGTCTCCCCGACGACGTTGCCGAGGATCAGGTGCGCGGTGGCGAACGAGTCGCGCGCCGCGGCGGCGACGGCCGGATCGGCGCTCGCCGCGCCGGCGGCGTACCCGGGAACCAGCAGAGGCCAGCGCAGCAGGCCGGCGACCTGCGCCACCGCGGCGGCGACACCCACCGGGACCGCGAGGCGCATCACCCGGCGGGTGGAGAGCCGGCCGACGCCGACGGCGATGGGGGCGAACAGCGCGGCCGAGAAGGCCATCACCGCGAACCACGCGGCCACCGCGGTCCGCGAGGCGCGGAACGCGGCGAGCACGTCGCCGACCGGCTCCTTGAGGACGTCCGGGTAGTTGAAGATGGTGCCGAGCGCCGTGAAGGCCACGTTGGTCAGCACCGCGGCGGCCACGAGCAGGACTGCGGTGAGTCTGCGGTTCATGTCTTCTCCTGGGGGTCGTGCAGGGGTGTCGCGGCACGCCCGGCGATCCACGCGACGAGGATGTCGCCGGGGTGGTCGGCGAGGTGGTCCCGGGCGAGGGCGTCCACGCGGTCGCCGTCCCCGTCGAGGTGGGCGGTGGCGATGGCGACGAGCTGACGGTCGCGGGTGGTGGCCGCCAGCCGCGCCGCCCGTGCCAGCAGGTCTCGCTTGGCGGGGTCGGCGAGCGCCGCGGCGACCAGCAGGATCGGCTCGTCGCTGGTCCGGGCCCGGTCGAGGACGCCGGCCGCGTCACCGCCGATGAGCCGGCGGATCAGCGTGTCGGTGTCGGCCTGTGTCATGCGAGGAGCGTCGCGGACCGGGCTGTCGCCCGGCTGACCCGTGGCTGATGCGCGCCACGGACCTATGCTCTAGACGTGCTGACCATGGCGGTACTGGGCCCGGTCGAGGTGCGCCGCGACGGCGCCCGGCTGGTCGTACCGTCAGGGAAGACGACCGAGGTGCTGGTCCGGCTGGCCCTCGACGCCGGTGTGCTCGTGCGGGCCGAACGCCTCATCGAGGATCTGTGGTCGGACCAGGCGGGCGGCGTCGCCCGGAACACGTTGCAGTCGAAGGTGTCGAAGCTGCGGCGCGTGCTCGGGGACCCGGGCCTCGTCACCGGCGGTGGCGCCGGCTACACCCTCGCCGTCGACCCGGGCCGTGTCGACGCGCTCGAAGTGCTCCGGCTCGCCGAGTCGGCCGCGTCCCTGCGCCACGCCGGCGACCCCGCCGCCGCGGTGCGCGCCTGCGCGACGGCCCTGGCGATGTTCCGCGGCGAACTCCTGCCCGGCGCGGGCGACGGCGCGTGGCTCGCCCCGCACCGCGCGCGCCTGGAGGAGGCCCGGTTACGCCTGACCGAGGACCACCTCGCCGCCCGATGCGACCTCGGGGCCGCCGGTGAGCTGATCGGCGAGCTGGAGGGCCTGGTCGAGGCTCACCCGCTGCGCGAGGGCCTGTGGAAGCTGCTCATCACCGCGCTGTACCGGGCCGGCCGGCAGGCGGACGCCCTCGCCGCCTACCGCCGGGTCCAGCGCCGGCTGTCCGACGAGCTCGGGCTCGACCCCGGCGCCGAGTTGCGGGCGCTGGAGCAGCGGATCCTCCGGCACGATGTGAGCGCGGCCGGACCGGCACGGGGAGATGTGAGCGCGGCCGGACCGGTACGAGGCAATCTGCCCGGCTTGTCGGCGTCGCTGATCGGCCGCGACGCGGACCTCGCGGCGGTCGGCCGGTTGCTCGGGGACCAACGGCTGGTGACCGTCGCCGGCCCGGCCGGGGTCGGCAAGACCAGGCTGGCGATCGAGGTGGCCCGGGGCTGCGGGGCCCCCGGCGGCGCGTGGCTGGTCCGTCTGGAGAGCACGCGGCCCGGGGCGTCGTTGTGGCAGAGCGTCGGCGAGGCGTTCGGGGTGAGTGCGGCCACCGAGGCGATGGTCCTGGACCGGCTTCGCGGATCCGGCCTGCTCCTCGTGCTCGACAACTGCGAGCACCTCGTCGAGACGCTCCCCGAGGCGGTCGGCCGCATGGTGAGCGCGGCACCGGGGTTACGGGTGCTCGCGACGAGCCAGGTGCCCCTGGGGATGGACGGCGAGGCCGTGTACCCGCTGGAACCGCTGACGATCGCCGATTCCGTCGAGCTGTTCACGCGGCGCGCGGCACGGCAACGCCGGTCGTTCCGCCTGGACGCCGGTACCGGGCCGGTGGTCGAGGCCGTGTGCCGCTCGCTCGACGGTCTCCCGCTGGCCATCGAACTGGCCGCCGCACGGGCCAAGGTGCTCTCCGTGCAGGAGATCGCCCGGCGCCTGGACGACCGGTTCACCTTGCTGACCGACCCGACCAGCCACCGCCCGCCCCGCCGCCGCACCCTCTGGGCGGCCATCGCCTGGAGCTACGACCTGCTGTTCCCCGACGACCAGCGCGGTCTGTGGGCCTTCGCGTGCTTCTCGGACGGGGCGCCGCTGCCCGCCGTCGAGGACGTGCTCGCCGCCCTCGGCGTCCCGCCCGCGTCGGCCGTCGACGTCGTCACCCGTCTCGCCGACCGTTCCCTCGTCGGTGTGGACGCCGGCCCCGGCGGCACGGTGCGCTATCGCCTGCTCGACAGCGTCCGCGCGTTCTGCCTGGACAAGCTGAACGAGGCGGGCATGGCCGATGCCGCCCTCGGCGCGCACGCCGCGTGGTTCGCCGCCGCGGCCGACCGCGCCGGGCGCGGCGCGCGGGGATCGGAACAGGCCGGGCACCTGGCGCTGGTCAGGACCGAGCGGGCGAACATCGACGCCGCCCTGACGTGGGCCGGTACCCACGACCCGCCGCTGGGACTGCGCATCGCCGGCGGTCTCGGCTGGTCCTGGGCCATCCTGGGCGCCGGCCCCGACGCCGCGCGCCGCGTCCGCGCCGCGCTCACCTCCGCGGGCACCGCGGCCCCGGCCCGCGACCGCGCGAACGCGCTGCTCCTGGCCGGATTCCTGGAGGCGTCCGGCGGTGACCTCGACCTCGCCACCGCCGACATCGAGCAGGCGGCGCGCGTCGCCGGCGACGAGCAGCGCGCCGTGGGAAGGCTGTACCTGTCGTTCGTCCGCAGCCAGCAGGGCCGGGCCGAGGACGCCCTGGTCCTGCTCGCCGGCTGCCGGGCCGATTTCCGCCGCCTCGGCCGGGTGTGGGAGGAGGGCGCGAGCTGGCTGCTCTCCGCCTGGGCCGAGATCGCCCTCGGCGCGACGGATCGGGGCAAGGCCGCCTGCGACGAGGCCCTGCGCCTGCTCGGCCCGCTCGGCGACCAGTGGGCGCTGAACCACCTCGAAGCCATGCTGGGCGGTCTGGCCCAGGCCGAGCACCGCTTCGCGGACGCGACCGCCCACCTGCGGCGGGCCGCCGACGCGACGCACAAGCTCGGGTTCGCCGCCGCCGAGGCGCACCACCTGGCCGGCCTGGGCCGTGCCCAGCACCAGAGCGGCGACCATCGGGCCGCGATCGCCACCCTGGAGCGGGCCATCGAGACCGCCCACGCCACCGGCGACCTCCGCACGGTCGCCGCCGCCGGGCTCCGCCTCGGCCGCGTCCTGCGCTCGGCCGGCGAACGGCGGCCGGCGCGGGAGGTCGTGCGATCGGCGCGGAGCTGGTACGCCGCGGCGGGCGGTGGGGACGCCGCCGTGCCCGCCGAGTACGTGCTGGCGGCGCTCGACGCCGACGACGGCGCGCCGCACGCCGTCGAGCGGCTCTCGGCGGTCGTCGCGGCCGCGCGCCACGTCCACGACGCCGAGACCGAGGTGCTCGCCCTGGACGCGCTGGCCCACCTCCACGCCGAACAGGGAAGGACGGGCGACGCACGGGCGGCGCTCGACGCCGCGGACCTCGTCATGCCCGCGGCCCGTCACCTCGTCACCGACGGCGAGCGGATCGACCGCGACCGCGCGCGGTCCCTGCTCGGCGCCGCCGGGCCCTGAGGACGAACAGGCTCAGGCGCGGCCGGGCCCTGAGGACGAACAGGCTCAGGCGCGTGCGAGCCAGTCGGCGTACCGGGTGGAGGCGATCACGGCGCCGGCCGGAGCGGTGAGGACGTCACCCTTGACCGCGGCGAACATGCCCGCGGTGCCGTCGACGACGACGGACCGGCCGTCACCCTTGGCCCGCAGCGTGATCCGGCCGAGCTCGTCGAGGGTGAAGACCTCGGGGCCCGCGATGTCGCGAACGCCGTTCAGTGGCGCCCCCTCGGCGACCTCCGACACCCCGGCGGCGACGTCCGCGGCGGCGATCGGCTGGATCGGCGTGCGCGGCAGGCGCACGGTCTCGCCGTCGGCGGTCCAGGACAGGACGGCGTCCACGAACTCCATGAACTGGGTGGCGCGCACGATCGAGAACGGGACCGCACCGGCCCGCAGCAGGTTCTCCTGCAGCACCTTCGCATGGTAGTAGACGAGGTCGGGCACCTGGTCGACGCCGACGATGGAGAGGACGACGAAGTGCCCGACGCCGGCCTTCGCGCTCTCGGCGAGCAGGTTGTCCATCGAGGTCTGGAAGAAGGCGGGGGAGGCGTCGTCGAAGGTCGGGGAGTTGGTGAGGTTGACGACGACGTCCGCCCCCGCCACCGCGGCGGCCACGCCCTCACCGGTGATGACGTCCACGCCCGTGGACAACGAGTGCGGCACGGCTTCGTGCCCGGCGGCGGCGAGGTTCGCCACGACCTGCGAGCCGATCAGGCCGGTCCCGCCGATGACTGCGATCTTCATGATGGTCCTCTCGGTCGGATTCAGACGTTCGCCCCACCATACCCGGACACTTTATGTCCGGGTATCGGGGGTGCGGGCGAACGCCAGGACCAGGTCGTCCGCCGTGGAGGTGCGGGTCGTCAGATCATCACGGCGTGGCGCGGGTCGCGGACCTGCGGTGATGACGTTACGCTGCTGTCCGTCGCATGATCGACAAGCCATGACGCCGTCCCCTCGCGGCGAGATTTCGAGGGGAGATCCATGTCTCGCAGGCATGTCGTCACCACGGGATGCGTGCTGGCGCTCGCCGCTCTACCCCTGACCGTCCCCACCGCCGCGACTGCGGAGAGGGTTTCCGGCACCCGCAAGCCGCCGCCCGGCTTGCTTGAGGCGCTCCAGCGCGATCTCCGCATCACCAGGAGCCAGGCCGAGGCCCGCCTTCTCAACGAGACCCGCCTGACACCGACCGCGACGTGGCTCCGCCAGAGAATCGGTCCGCGCTACGGCGGCTCCTGGTTCTCGGGATCCACCTCGGCGGTCCTCACCGTGGCCACCGTCAGCGCCGCCGACGTTCCCGAGATCGTCGCCGCGGGCGCTCAGGCCAAGGTCGTCGGCAAATCGCTGATCGAGCTCACGAAGGTCCTGCGGCAACTCGACACGAAGCTACCCGCGGTCCCGGACGTGCTGACGGCGCGCTTCATCGAGGTGCGGACCAACAAGATCGTCGTCCTCTCCCCGAAGCCCAGCCAGGCGCAGAACCACATCGCGGGTACCGGGGTGGAACGGGCCGTGGTGGAGGTCCAGCCCTCCACCGAACGTCCCCGGCCCCTGTACGACGTGAAAGGCGGCGACGCCTACTACATCGGTACCGCCAGCCGTTGCTCCGTCGGCTTCTCGGTGCTCCGCGGAACCCAGGGCGCGTTCGTCAGCGCCGGGCACTGCGGCAGGCCCGGCGACACCACCACGGGATTCAACCGGGTCGCTCAGGGCGTCTTCCAGGCCTCCACCTTCCCGGGGAGCGACTACTCGTGGGTCGCGGTGAACGCCAACTGGACGCCCAGGCCGTGGGTGGCCGGACCAGGCGGCACCGTGCCCGTCGCCGGTGCCCGGGAGGCCGTCGTCGGCGCGTCGGTGTGCCGGTCGGGTTCCACCACCGGCTGGCATTGCGGCACCATCCAGCAGCGCGACGCCAGCGTGACCTATCCCCAGGGGAACGTCCTTCACCTGGTGCGTACCAACGTCTGCGCCGAACCCGGTGACTCCGGCGGATCCTTCCTCGCCGTCGACCAGGCCCAAGGCGTCACCTCCGGAGGCTCGGGGGACTGCAGCCTGGGCGGGACCACCTACTTCCAGCCGCTCCTCCCGATCCTCGGCGCCCTCGGCCTGACTCTGGTGACCACCGCGGGCATCTCGCCACCGCCGGTCACGGGCACCTGCACCGGTTACCCGCGGACCGCCACCGGGTCCCTGCGCGCCGACCAGTCCGCCTACCAGCCCGACGGCCTGTACTACCGGTCGACGGTCCGGGGAGTGCACACCGGCTGCCTGCACGCTCCTGCCGGTACCGACTTCGACCTCTACCTGCAGAAGTGGAACGGTGACGGATGGACGACCGTGGCCACCGCGAACGGCCTGTCCAACCACGAGACCATCTCCTACACGGGTACGCCCGGCTACTACCGCTACCTGGTGCTCGCCTCGAGCGGCTCCGGCAGCTACGTCCTGGGTTTCCGGACACCGTGACCGCGCCGCCGCCGCCCGGGCCCATGGGACCGACGCCCCTCGCTTGATTCGGAATGGCTTTCTGTATTCGGTGGTAGAAGGTGTTTTTCGTCCGATGGGTGCGATGTTCCCGCACCAGGCTCCACGACTTTCCTGGACGAATGCCGATCTATCTGAGAAAGCCGGCCGACCTGAAACCGCCGACGATCAGTGTCCCTTTCAAAAGGGATTCCACAAGGATATCCGGGAGAGAATGAAGAGTGGCTAAATCGATGAAACGCGCACTGTTCGGCTGCGCGCTGACGGGGGTCGTTCTCGCCTCCGCGCCCGCCGTCGCGGGCGCCGAGGCGAGCAACGCCTGGTTGCCCGACCTGGGAGCCGTCAAGCCCGCGGCCGCCTGGTCCGGCCACGGGGTGACGGCCGCGACCCCGGGTAATCTCGCAGCCCCCGGGAACTGTCTCCCCGCCATCGTCTGGTGCCCGCCACCGGCGGTCGCACTGGCGCCGGTGGCGGCTCCGGTCGTCCGGTGGTACACGACACCCAGGCCCGAAGCGGCCCTGCCCGACACCATCCCGCTGTGCAGATACCTCTATCTGCCTCAATACCTCTGCAGGGTCCCGCCCGGCCCTCCCGGCCCTCCCGGCCCCGCCGGCCCACGCGGCCCGCGCGGACCCGCCGGCCTGGACGGCGCCCCTGGTCCCGCCGGCCTGGACGGCGCACCCGGCCCTGCCGGTCCTGCCGGTCCGCCCGGTCTGGACGGACTCCCCGGCCCCGCCGGTCCTCCCGGGCCCGGTGGTCCTCCTGGTGCCGACGGCCTGCCCGGCCCTGCCGGTCCTCCCGGCCTGGACGGCCTCCCCGGTCCTGCCGGACCTCCCGGTCTGGACGGTCCTCCTGGACCTGCTGGTCCTGCCGGTCTGGATGGCCTCCCCGGTCCCGCTGGTCCTGCCGGTCCTGCCGGTCCTGCCGGTTTGGATGGCCTCCCCGGTCCCGCTGGTCCTGCCGGGCCTGCCGGTCCTGCCGGTTTGGACGGCCTTCCGGGTCCTGCCGGTCCCGCTGGTCCTGCCGGTTTGGATGGCCTCCCCGGTCCCGCTGGTCCTGCCGGGCCTGCCGGTCCTGCCGGTTTGGACGGCCTTCCGGGTCCTGCCGGTCCCGCTGGTCCTGCCGGTTTGGACGGTCCTCCTGGACCTGCTGGTCCTGCCGGTCTGGATGGCCTCCCCGGTCCTGCCGGTCCCGCCGGACCTGCCGGTCCTGCCGGTCTGGATGGCCTCCCCGGTCCCGCTGGTCCTGCCGGTCCTGCCGGTCTGGATGGCCTCCCCGGTCCCGCTGGTCCTGCCGGTCCTGCCGGTTTGGACGGTCCTCCTGGACCTGCTGGTCCTGCCGGTTTGGACGGCCTCCCCGGTCCCGCCGGGCCGCCCGGTGCGGACGGTCTGCCCGGTCCTGCCGGCCCGCCCGGACCTGAGGGTCCCGCCGGTCCTCCTGGCCTGGACGGTCCTGCCGGTCCTGTTGGGCCCGCTGGTCCTCCCGGGCTGGACGGCACCGCCGGTCCTGCCGGTCCTCCTGGACTGGATGGTCCTCCCGGTCTGGACGGTCCTGCCGGTCCGCCCGGTGCGGACGGTCTGCCCGGTCCTGCCGGCCCGCCTGGTCCTGAGGGTCCCGCCGGTCCTCCCGGACTGGGTGGCTCTCCTGGGCCCGCCGGTCCTGAGGGTCCCGCCGGTCCTGAGGGTCCTGAAGGGCCTGCCGGTCCTCCCGGGCCAGAAGGCCCTCCTGGGCCTGCCGGTCCGCCCGGGACCACCTCGAACCCGACCGTTGTCAGGCCGCGTCCGAGGCCGTACCCGTACCCGTATCCGCACGTCGTGGTCAACCCACGGCCGTATCCGTACCCCTACCAGTGCGTGGGGGTCACCGCGTACCCCGTGTGCGTCATCTGATCGTCTCTGACGGTCAGCGGGGAGGGTGACTGAAAGGGGTGCGAGTCGTTCCCGACTCGCACCCCTTTTCCATGTCGCGAAACAGGGCCGCGGTACGGCGGGGATAAGAGAGGATTTTCCGGGGATTTCAAGATGCCCGGCCTGTTCCCTTTTCTGGAGGCCGCCGCGTGGAAACGGGGCGTGCCGAGCTGCCGGACTTTTCTGTGCGCGGCGGCGTTTTTACCGTTTTCTGGCCGTGGCGACGGCACACCCTCCGCTGGATGGCGGTCGCTTAATGGGATGATCAGAGTGAATCGAGAGGCCTATGCGTGAGATGCCATAAATCCGATGGATATCCAATGGATTTGATGTCGTCGACCGGGGAATCGAGAAGGGATTTGGGATTTATCATGGTCCGAGCAACATTTATCATTGTGGCGGCTTTGGCGGGTGTGCCGTTCTCGGCGATGACCGCCTCCGCCGACTCGGCACGTCTCACACCGGAAGGATCGGCGGCCTCGTCCGTCTCCCGGGCCATCACGGCGTCGGATCCGCGGCCGGGCTGCGACGGGTGCGCCACCGTGCGGTGCCCGCCCGGCTACATGTGCGTGTACGCGCCCAAGCAGTGTTTCACCACCCCGTGCCCGCAGTACGAGTGCGTCCGCACCACCGGCTACCCCACGTATCCGGGCTACCCGGCGTACCCCGTCTACCCGCCGCGTCCTCCGTACGTCCGGCCGGGTCCCCCCGTGTATCCCCATCCCGTCCGGCCGCCCTACCAGGTCCGGCCGCCCTACCAGGTCCGGCCGCCCTACCAGGTCCGGCCGCCGTACCAGGTCCGGCCGCCCTACGGGGTTCGGCCGCCCTACGGGGTTCGGCAGCCCTACCAGGTCCAGCCGCCGTACCAGGGGCGGGGGAACATCCAGCTCGCGCCTGACCGATCGGCGCCGGGCCCCTCGGCATACGGCAGGAGCGTCGTCATCAGGCACTCGCGGTAGGCCCACGCGCCGCCTCTCGGAATCCGGTCCGGGCGGAGCCGTGGCTCCGCCCGGACCGCCCGGCCACCAGGAAGCCGGAACACGAGAAAGGCGGCGCCATCGCGGGCCGGGGCCCACGATGGCGCCGCCATCGCCTTACGGCACAGGTCAGAGGCCGAGGCCGACGCCGAGGCCGAGGCCCACGCCCAGCAGGCCACCCCGGCCGTAGCCGACGCCGTACCCGACGCCGCCACCCCCGCCGCTGCCGTAGCCGACGCCGTAGCCGACGCCGTAACCCCCGCCGCTACCGTAGCCGGCGCCGTAACCCACGCCGTAGCCCGCGCCGTAGCCGGTGCCGTAGGCCCCGCCGTAGCCGTAGCAGCCGCCGACGACGGTCGGGATGACCGCGGGGGTGAGGAGCGGGGGGGCGACGACCGGGGGGCAGCCGCAGCAGCCGGCCTTAGTGGAGGCCTTGGTGGTGGACTTGCCCGCCGTGTCGGCGGACGCCACCGCCGCGGGAGCGATGACGGCCATTCCGATACAGGCCGAAGTAACCAGAAGGCGGCGAATCATGTATGAATTCTCCCTTGAGTCAATCACCGGGACGGGCCCAATTGCTACGAACCCTGTCGATCGGTGATTAGCGAGTGTGCTCGACTAGACATTACCCAGTGGTTGAACAGGGGTAAGGGTGAGGAATGGTCGGCCGTAGGTAATGATTGTGGTGCCATCTTGTAGCGGAAACATATCGCGGGTAACGCGTGCCTGTAGCTCGCGGAATGGACATACCGGGTCATTTTTGTGAATGGCGAGGTAGGCGGTCCTTTTTTGCGGTCCCGGCAGGATGGTGCCCTGTCAGGCGGCCCCGGAAGGGTCGGCACCGCGTTCCAGGGCGGTAGTCCGAGACGAATGCCGATCGCTTTTCCCCACGTGCGGCAGGACGCTTTTCAGGTGGATGCCCGGCATGCCGCGGACGCTCCCCATATATAGGCGAGTATCGTCGAACCGGCGACAGCGGAGACGACGATGTGTTTTGTGCGGGAAAAGCGGACGGCGTCCTGATGCAGGGGACAACAGAGCCGTTTCCGGTGTTTCCCGAATATCTTGGTGTGGCGGAGCCGGAGGCCGGGCGAGGCGGTGACGCGGGGGGCCGAGGCGTTCTCGTGTTGTGTCCGTGTTTGGTGCGTGCGGATAAAATGCCAGGATGAGGCTGTCCGGGGGCGTGGAGTGGGCGCTGCACTGCTGCGTCGTGCTCACGTCCGTGGTGGAGCCGGTACCCGCCGCCCGGCTGGCGGAGCTGCACGACGTGTCACCCACCTACCTGGCCAAACAGCTCCAGGCCCTCGCCCGAGCCGGCCTCGTGCACTCGGTGCAGGGAAAGTCCGGCGGCTACGTCCTGACCCGCTCCCCGTCGTCGATCACCCTGCTCGACGTCGTCGACGCCATCGACGGCCCCGCCCCGTCCTTCATCTGCACGGAGATCCGCAGACGCGGCCCCCTCGCGACCCCCGCCGAAGCCTGCACCGAGCCCTGCCCCATCGCCCGCGCGATGTCCACCGCCGAGTCGGCCCGCCGCGACGCCCTACGCGCCGTGACCATCGCCGACCTCGCCGTCCAGGTCGACATCAGCAGCGGCGAGGGCACGCTTGACGGCGTCGGCACCTGGCTCCGCACCGGCAACGCGTAGCACCGCTACCAAACGCCCAGAGCCTGTCACTCGACAGTGAAGTGTGATGCCATGTCCGATCCGTGGGATCTGGTGTAGACGACCTTCCACTGTGGTCGTTGCCTGCGCGACGGTGAGTCGTGAGTGTGGCGCGGGTCGCAGGAAATAAGGGTGCGCCGTAGGCACGATTTTCGGGGGTACGGCGAGTCTGTCCGCGCCGCCGAATGATGGTGGGCATCAAGTGGCGGGCGTCGGCCATGGCCGGGGGGCGTTTGGATGGGGCGTCGGGCTCATTCCGCCTGGGATGCCTGCGTTCTGGCGGCGTCGGCGATCTTGGGGAGGTCTTTTGTTGTGTTCGGGCCGCTGATGACGATGAGGTGGTTCGCGGTGAAGGTGGCGATTTCGATCTTGCTGTTGTGGTGGGCGACGTGGTTGGGGCCTGGCTTGCTTTCGACGGGGCCTACCGTGGTGCATTCGGCGTAGAAGCGTTTGAAGGTCTGGGTGGGGTCTGTGTCGGCTATCACCAGTTCGGAGATCGAGGTGCCGGTGGGGGACTCGAATACTCGGAGACGGACTTGGGACTTGTCCGGGGCTATTACGCGTTGGCCGCAGGGGACCAGTGCTTCTTCCAGGCCGGCCCAGGTCGTGGTGGCGGTTCTGGTGGCTGTCCATGGGCCGCCGGGTAGGCGGGCGGCGTCCAACAGCAGCGGTGAGGG